>JABMOA010000134.1 GCA_013204355.1 Candidatus Woesearchaeota archaeon
AATTTAGATGCAAAAAGAGATTGGGGTCATGCTAAAGATTATGTAGAATCTATGTGGTTAATGCTTCAACAAGAAAAAGCAGAAGATTATGTTATTTCTACTGGAGAAAATCATTCTGTGAGAGAATTTGTTGAATTAGCTTTTAAACGTGTAGGAATCGATATCATTTGGGAGGGTAAAGGAATTCATGAGAAAGGAATTGATGCTAATACTCGAAAAGTTTTAATTGAAATTGATCCAAAATATTTTAGGCCAAGTGAAGTGGATTTTTTATTAGGTGACGCTTCTAAAGCAAATTATAAATTAAATTGGAAACCTAAAACAAATTTTCAAGAACTTGTTGATTTAATGGTTGATCATGACCTTCAAGAACTTGAGAGAAAACTTAGACCATGAAACGAATCTTGATTACTGGCGGCAATGGATTCATAGGAAAACATCTTATTAAGATACTTGATTCTAGCGATTATGAAATTGTTACTCTTGGAAAGTCTTCTAATGGCTTAAATCATCTTAAAATTGATTTATTGAACATACAACCTGAAGATAAATTAACTGAAGGTTACGATGTGATCATTCATCTTGCTAGTTATATTTCTGTTGGAGAGGCTATTTCAAACCCCAAAAAAACAATTGAAAACAATGTGATGTCCACCTTAAATCTTTTGGAAGATATGAAAAATTATAACCCAAATGGTCTTTTAATATTTGCATCTAGTGAAAAGATATATGGTGATCCTATTTCAGATCCCGTTAAAGAAAGTGATGTGGGAATGCCTTTAGATCCTTATGGTCATTCAAAACTAATTTCTGAATTAATGATCCAATCATATCATAATACTCATAATCTTAATTATGTTATCTTTAGATCTGGAAATGTATTTGGGCCTGGACAAAATTCAAATTTATTCCTTCCTTCAGTTATGTCTAGGATTGCCAAAGGAGAAAACACGATTGTTGTAGGAAATTTAAATCATTTTCGTAACTTTATCTATGTAGAAGATTTGGTGAACGCTTTTAAAATCTGCATAGAACATAGCAATTTGAAAAATAATACATTTAATCTTTCTGTATACCATAAAACTATTCAAAATATGATTGATCAAATTACACTTCTTTCAAAACAAAAATTGAATCGGGAAATCTTATTCATTCAAAGAGAAGAAATGAAAAGAAAATCTTGTTTTGAATCTAAACCATTTAATATGGATTGTAGCAAAGCCCATAACCTTCTTAAATGGGGCCCAGAATATTCTTTTTTAGAAGCAATTGAGAGAACTTTTGAAGGTTATATTAATCATAATGAATTGGTTAAAAAGAACTAATTCATCACATGAGATTATATCTTTTTGTTTTAAACCTATTTATATAAATTAATGATTCAAAAAAGTTATAAATTAATAATTCTCTTAATCAAATAAAGATGTTAAGTATTTATTTAGAAAATTCACAACATTTATATTTAACAAAGATCTAATTCATTTATGTTTAAAACAGCGGTAATCCTTGCAGGTGGATTAGGAACTCGTTTAAAGCCACTCACAGACGATATCCCCAAACCATTACTTTTAATTAAAGAAACTCCAATTTTAGAACATATTGTTCAAAATCTTAAAAAATATGGCATTAAAAAAATAATCGTTTCTATTGGATATAAGGCAGAATTGATTCAAGATTATTTTAAAACTGGCAAACAACATGGAGTAGAGATAAAATATATTATTGAGGATGAACCATTGGGAACTGGTGGTGCTCTTAAAAAGGCAGCTGAAGATTTACATGACCCATTTTTTCTTCTTTGGGGCGATAATTTAATGGATATTAATTTTAAATTAATGTATTCTGAGTTTATTGAAGACCCTTGTTCAGTAATGATGGCTCTTAGTCCACGAAATGATGTTGAAAATTTTGGGGTTGCTGAAATTAACAAAGGAAAGATAACATATTTCATTGAAAAACCAGAACGTAATAAAGCACCATCAAACTTAATCAATGCAGGCGCTATGATTGTTAATCCTAGTTGTCTTTCTATTTTACCTGAAGGAAAATCCTCAGCGGAACGTGATTGTTTTGAAAAGTTAGCTATCAAAAGAGAAGTACGACCATTTTTACATAAAGGACAATGGTTTCCAACAGACACCTTAGAAAAGTATTATATTGCGAATAATAAATTTAAACCAATTAATAATTAATATGGGGTCGTTTCAGCTTATTTAAGTCTCCTAAATCCATAAACCTTTTAAAATGATTTTCTCATCTATAAATAATGGTTATTATAGAACAAAAAATTGATATTTCAATTATAGTTCCTTTATACAATGAAGAAGCAAATATTACTCTTCTTTTAAACAAGATCCTTGAAAATATTAAACCTATTTGTAAACAATATGAAATTATTTTTATAGATGATGGTTCAAC
>JABMOA010000014.1 GCA_013204355.1 Candidatus Woesearchaeota archaeon
CCTCCTTTGGCGCTGCTCATAAAATCCTTGCGACGGCACGTAGTATACATTTTTATGACTTTCTGGATAACGCCGGTTTTTAAAAGAGATCAATCTCCTTTTACACCCAACATTGCAGCTTCAATTTCTTTACGGCCTTCTTTTTCTTTTTTCTCTAAATCAACTAAACGTTCAACTTCATCAGCTTCTTTGTCAACACTATCTGCTTCATCAAGAACTTCTTGAGGCACTTGGGATAAAAAAGCTTTCTTGGCTTCTTCAGAAGGAAGATCAAAATAATTAAAAAATTTCTTAGTAAGTTTTACTTTATAGGTTCTTCCATACCTCTCCTTTGCAATAAACCCTTGCTCAACAAGCTCACGCATATGATCATAGGCAGATGCTCCGCGTAATTTTACAATTTCAGATTGCACGATAGGATATTTCCATGCTACTACTGCAAGTGTTTCCATTAAAGGCCGTTCTAACTCAGTAGAGGATACAATACTGCTCACTAACGGCACAAATTCGTCTCGTACAGTTAATTTCCATCCTTCTTCTTTCTCAACAAGTTGTAAGGATTGATCCCGCCCAGCATAATCTTTTTGAAGCTCACTCAAACATTTTTGAACTTCTTTAATTTCTAAAAAACATAATATGGAAATTCTTTCCAATGTGATTTCTTTACCAATTGCAAAAAGTACAGCTTCCACCTTTTTTTTCGCACTCATAACTATTTTAAGAAATATATTCCTTCTTTTAAATCTATCTTTCCATCATCAATCATCTTATCTAAAAAATCTTCCAAAAGATCTTGATGGACCCCAGTGATGCCACTTAATTGTTCGGAAGTCTTATTTCCTTGATGAAGAAGAACTCGTACATAATTTCCAAGTAATCCTGTCATGTTTAGTTTAATACTATCATTTTCCATCTTTACCTGTTTTGCAATCATATCTACTTCATGTAATTTTAATTGTAGATCGCTTAAATATTCTGAAAATTCTGTTTGACTAAACTTTAATTCTTGTGGTTCAATCACTTCAATCATTGCAGGCATAAATTCAAATCCAAAATGTGTTAAATGAACAAGGTCTTCAGTTTCAACTTCTACTTCCGCAAAACATGCCCAGAAATCTTCAGCATCTTCATGTTTTTTTACATCTGCAAACACTTCTCTCACAATTTTATAACGATCATCCTTTCTTAAAGTTTCAACATAATTTTGTAAGGTTTCTTCAATATGTTCCTTTGGTTTTCCAGCTACTTCAATTACTGCCCTAAATACAATTTTGCTCATAATTTATATGAAAGGCAACTAGTTTTTAAGTCTTTCCAAGATTAGTTTTTAAGTATAATACTTCTCACAAAACCCAAATATAAAGGATGAGGGTCCATAGGTCTTGAGATATATTCTGGATGCATTTGTGTACCTATAAAAAAAGGATGATTTTTTAATTCCAATATTTGCATAATCTCCCTTCCTGGTGCTTTACCTGAAAAAATCAAACCATGCCTTTCAAGGAGTTCTAAATGTTTTGGATTACATTCCCACCTATGCCTAAATCTCTCCCTGACCATTAATGAACCATACAACTGGAACGCTTTCGTTTCTGGTTTAATTTCAACATCATACCCACCTAATCGCATATTCCCTCCAAGAGAATGGATATCTTTTTGCTCAGGCAAAATATCTATTACAGGATGTGGTGTTTCCGGATCAATCTCCGTACTATTTGCATATGTTAAGCCACATACATTTCGTGCAAATTCAATAACTGCCATTTGAAACCCATAACATAAACCTAAGTAAGGTAATTTATTTTCTCTTGCATATTTAATACAATTAATTTTTCCTTCGCTTCCTCTAGAACCAAATGCGCCTGGTACAATAATACCTTGTACTTCTTTTAATTCTTCGACAACTTCATCCTCATTCAACTCAGTTGTATCGACCCATTTAATTTTAATATGGACCCCCTCATGAGTTCCAGCATGTTCCAACGCTTTCAAAATAGATGCATATGAGTCTCTTAATGACGTATATTTTCCTGTAATTGCAACAGTTATTTCGTTCTTAGGGGCAATAATTTTTTGAATATAGTTATTCCACCGATCGCGTGCAACATAATCATTTTTAATCTTATAACGTAATCCCAATAGATCAATAATTTGTTCATCTATGCGTGATTTTTCTAACAAATCTGGAATTAAATAAATACTATCGCTATCATGGACACTTATGACTCTTTCAAATGGAACATTTGCAGATAAACTTATTTTCTCTCGTATTTTTTCTGAAACTGGAAAATCACACCGACATGCAATCACATCTGGTTGAATCCCATTCGCCATTAACAATCGTAATCCTAGTTGTGCTGCTTTACTTTTTTGTTCACCTAAAAATTTAGGAGAGAGAACATAGGTTAATGCAACTTGACAAACATTATCTCTTCCTTCTTCGTAAGTTAATTCTCGCATGGCTTCAATAAAATAATTATTTTCAATATCTCCTACCGTTCCCCCAATTTCTACAAATACTACATCTGCTTTAGAAGTTAATGCTAAATCTCGTACGAACCGTTTAATTTCGCCTGTGACATGAGGAATAAATTGTACATCTCGTCCTAAATAATTTCCTTTACGTTCTCTAGAAAGAATTCTATGAAACAATTTCCCGCCAGTTAAATAATTGTGTTTTGTAATGTTTTGATTTAAAAATCGTTCATAGGTTCCAAGATCCATATCAGATTCTGTGCCATCATCCAATACAAAAACTTCCCCATGCCTAAAAGGATTTAAGGTTCCTGCATCTTGATTTAAATAACCATCAAATTTCATACAGGTTACTTTAAGACCTTTCAATTGGAAAAGTTTTGCAAGGGATGCCGCAAAAATTCCTTTCCCTAACCCTGACATTACAGTCCCAGAAACAATAATAAATTTTGTTTTTCCAATATGGTATCCCTCAGGTATTGGATTATAGAATTCATGTTCTTCCGTTTTATGAGAAACTTCATTAAGTACATCATTCACAAAAACCACCCCGTTTTAATATATAAAAAGACCAACGATATAAAAAAGTTCACTGCAACCAGGAGGGAACGAAAAAGCCAATTTTAGAAAAACCTTTATATACATCAACACTTTAATTTCCTTAGAGGTGTTTATGTGGAAGTTATTAATATAAAGGATGTTACGCAAAGATATAAAAAAGTAAATATTCTTGGTGATGTAAATCTTTCTATTGAACAAGGAGACATGTTAGGCGTAATTGGCCAATCAGGTAGCGGAAAAACAACACTCCTCAA
>JABMOA010000135.1 GCA_013204355.1 Candidatus Woesearchaeota archaeon
ATATATGTAAACATAGCCATCCATGTTCTTCCATAATTTGTAATCTTCTCCCGCACGTTTTTGAAAGACTGAACCATAATTAAAATACTAATACAAAATAATGTAAATGCGATTAACATCTTAGAAAAAGGTAAGCTTAGGATATTCATATCAATACTAAAATTCTTTATTAACGTGATAATATCAAAATTAACAGCTTGCAAAGAAACAAACCATTGTCTTAAAGCTTTCACGGCTTCATAAATAAGTGTGCTAGACAACACAACTGCAATCACACCAGAGAACACCATCGTTGGCATCCGGAGCATGCCAAAATCACCGTATTTTTTATTAAACGCTAACTTTCTATATACTATTGCATTATCTATAGACCCTTTATACCACCGAACTCTTTGTCTAAACAAAGCCTTCCAATCTTGTGGTGTGACAGTTTCAACAGAGGTTTCAAATGTTTGCAATATTCTATAATGATACTTTTGCATGCGAATTGCAATTTCTAAATCTTCCGTAATTGTGGTTTCGTCATATCCACCAATCTTTCTAATAACCTCTGTTTTATACACACTAAAAGGCCCAGGCGTCACATGAACACAATCAATGCGCGCATTCAAACTCCTATAAAACATGTTAATGATATATTCATACCACTGAACTTTTTGCAAAATGTTTTTTGGTTTCTTAACTTTAAGTAAAGGACAAACTGCTGCAACCTTTTCATCTGTATCAAACAAAGGTAACATCACATGTAACGCTTCCTTTGACACAAAAGAATCTGCATCTAAACATGCAAAGAATTCTCCTTTTGCTGTTTCCAAAGCAACATTCAATGCATGACCCTTTCCAGCATTTTCTTGATTGATCAATGTTATGTTTTGTTCAGGATTCCTTAAAATGAAATTTTCAACAATTTCCTGTGTTCCATCTGAACTTCCATCATTAACTACAATAATCTCTTTTTTTTCTAAAGGATAATCTAATCCCGCAAGAGAAATTAAGGTTCCTTCAATTGATTCCTCTTCATTATACGCAGGTACAATCGCTGTAAACATAGGAAACCCCTTTAACTTCAATGCAGAAACACCACGTAATTCATCTTCTTTAGAAGAAAATAAGACTAATAACCAAAATATGGAGAGAAATAATAAGAGAAAATATGAACTGTACAATATAATATCAAGACCACTAAAAATCATGCCTCTTTAGGACTGAATGCCCAAACCTCATAATCTCCGTGAGAATGAATTAATTTAAATCTTTCGTTCTGCAGTAGGATTATAAAGTTATCTTTATAGGTTTTCTTCATATCTTTTGAAATATAGAGAATGGAAATGCTTTGATTTTCAAGTAAAGAAATAAATCCAATAACATTTGTATTTTCTAATAAGTTCTGATTAATATCTGTATGTTCATCTTCGTACAAAGTACTAAATGCTTTTCTTTTTGCAAAAAATGTGATGTAATCCCCATAAGATTCATCAGATAATATTGTGACTTCATTACCCGTATTATAACTAATCCATGTTAATGTTTCAATCATATCTCCTGGAGGCGTTAATTGATCAATTCTGTCCAGGTAACTTAATGTTGAAAATAAAATTCCAAGAATTAATAAAAAAAATGTAATTTGTTTGATAGGTGCAAGATTCCATGTTCGTTCAAATAATTTGACAAAACCAACAGCCGCAAAAAATAAAATTAAGATACTGATAGGGAAAATTATTTGTGTTGAAAAGAAATAAAAAGGTAACAATAAAGGAAGGAAGATATATCCCCAATACAACTTCTTTCGCTTCCATGTGATTGAAATCCCAATTAAACTAAGAAGGATTGCAAAGAAACTCACACCACTTAATCCACCAAAATCCGAAATAAGATTATGGATTATTTTTTCGGCATGAAATGGTCCAAGGAAAAATGGTTGTCCAAGAACATATTGAATGATGGAAGAAAAAACAATCACGCCAAGATAAAAATAAGAAATATTCTTCTTTTGAGTAATTGCATAAATAATTAATAATACAAATAACATCAATGAGCTAAACACATCAAAAAAAGTTGCTAAAATTAAAGGAATGATTGCAAGATACGTGAACATTTTCTTTTCCTGCATGAGAAGCAATAATGTTGCAATGATTAAAAGGAAATAGAATGAATTTGCAGTTAATGAAGAATATGTATAAATAAATGCAGGACTCATCACTAAGAGGAGCAAAAAGAAAAATGTAAATTTGTCAGATAAATTCAACTTTTCAACCAATGCAAAAAAAAGATACAATGTTGCTAATCCCAAAAATATAGGAATAATAATAAGCGTTTCATACGTAAAATGTGAAGCTAACGATTGCAATAATGCAGAGTGAGAAAGAAAATAATAACTTTCTGGCCCTATTAATAATGAATCTGATTTAAAGAAATTAATAAGTGGGACGAGAAACAACAATAAACTCGCTAATCCAAAAATATACTTTTTTTGATATATTAATAAGTGGTTAAATATGGGATTCTTTTTGCCAATAATGTTATTTTTATTTTGGTTCATTTTTTATCTAAAATACAGTCTACTTGATATATTTTCGTTTCTTCATCATAAATCTTTTTGAAACATCGTGCTGTTTGATACCTAAAATTCTTAATACCATACTTTCGTTGTGCATGTGGGGTTAATACTAAATAAGTTATACCATGTTGTGAAGTGATATCTAATGCCTGTGTTTCAAAAGGCGTTGCAAATAATGCATTTAAATCTGAAAATAAATCTTCTGAATTTTCAATAAAATTAAATTGATCATCCATCAAATTCTTTCGTTCAGCATAATATGTAATTAAATGTCCTTCTTCTAATAATCCCGCTACTTTTGCATTCTTAGCTGTATGTTCATTAAGCCATGTAAACGCTTCAATTTCACTGTCTAATGGCGTATTTTGTTTCTCTGCAAAATTAATTGAAGGAAGGATGGTTGTTGGAAGAAGTAATATAACCATAATTAATGCAAGGTGTTTTTTAAATTCTGAGATTTTAGTTTTTGCAAATAAATCTGAAAGATAAGTGTAAAATAATGAAAATAAAATTGCTAAAATGATTGCAAAGAAACTAAGTGCTAAATTAAATTCAATAATTCTTAACCAGGAAAAAAGTGTTGTTGAAATGACAAGACTAATAAATAAAAATGCTCTTTGGTTTTGTAATTGAAATAAAGATTGATATACCACAAAAATTCCTGCAATAAATGGAATAATACTTACTAATAACAATGCGTTTAAAATTGAAATTTGTGGGAAATATTGTGTTAATATTTGGGTTGGTACATTCTGCCATATAAAACGAGCACCTTCAGAGATTAAGACATTCTTAAAAAATACAAATTGGATCCAAATATAGAAAAATACGGAAAAAATAATCAGTTCCAATTCTGGTTTTTTTATTTTTTTCTTTTCAATTACAGAAAGAATAAAATAAATAATAAACCCCACGATTAATAAAAATGTTGCTGAACTTGTAACTGATAAAATAAAAAATGATAAAAGGAAGTATAATGCAAATCCCCTTTTATCAATATTCAAAAAACAATATAATGCAAAGAATGCAACGGGCAAAAATAAAGATAAAGGATTAAATGCGTTCGTTGTAAATAAAATAGGCAGAAAACCAGAAATAAATGCAGAAAATAACGCTGCAGTTTCATTATTACTTATTTTCTTACTTAACGCAAACACAATAAATGGTAACAATGAAAGAAGCACATTAGGTACAATTTTTGCAAGTAATCCTAATGGCAAGAATAAATTCAGAAATGCAACTAAATAATGAAAAAACGGAAGATAATGCAACGTCCTTCCTCCATAAGATAATGGATCCTCAAATAGCGGCGTACCTGTACGTGTAATCTCATCAACTTGTCGCAAATGAAAATACGAATCATACGTTAAATTTGGAACCGTAAATGCAAGAATCAAACGTGTTACTAGTGTAATTATAAAAATTACCAACAACCATTTCTGGGTTCTGCTAAGTTGCATATAGGCTTAGAAAGAACTTTGGTTTTATAAAACCTTATGGCTTTCCACACCCATAATCTTTATAATCTTAACCATCTCTCAAAATCACATGAAAATCTCCACTGGGTCTCAAGTTCTCAACACCTTCCTTAATGGTGGATATGAAAATGATATTCTCACCACAATTTATGGGCCATCGGGAAGTGGAAAAACAAATCTCTGTCTTCTTGCAGCTGTGAAAATAGCAGAACAAGGAAAGAAAGTTTTACTCATTGATACAGAAGGAGGCATTGCCGTAGATAGAGTGCAACAATTAACAAATACTCCTCAAGAAGTTCTCAAAAACCTTCTTTTTTTCAACCCTGTAAATTTTGACGAACAAAAAGCAATATTTGAAACCTTACGTGATCTTGTTAATGAAGAAGTGGGATTGATTATCGTTGATTCCATTTCCATGCTTTATCGTTTAGAAATGGGGAAATCAGATGAAGTGTATGAAGTTAATTCTGCACTAGGAAAACAAATATCATATCTTGTAGAAATTGCACGAAGAAGAAAAATTCCAGTTCTAATCACAAATCAAGTCTACAGCGATTTTGACAAACGAGGTTTTGTTAAAATGGTGGGCGGAGATTTCTTAAAATATGGTAGTAAATGCCTTATTGAATTATGTAGAACAGAAGATGAACGAAAATTAGTCTTAAGGAAACATAGGAGCCTTCCTGAAGGTAAAGAATTATTATTTAAAATTATCAGTAAAGGAATTGAAGAAATTTAATTGTAAAGGATCAGATGATGTGTTCTAAGAATTTGTTTAGCTTGATAACCTAAAATTAAATCGCCGGACGTTTTTTGAAAATTATAAAAACAAATATCTCCTTCATCTAAAAGACTTGAATTAATCCCTCTAAACACACCTAATCTTGCGTATTTTTTTCCTTCAACTAAATGCTTTTGAAGTTGATCGTCCAATGTTTCCTTTCTAAACAAAAGTGCATTAAGAGTCATAATTTCTCGTTGACCTAAGTTTCCTTAAAAATCTTATGAACCTATTTTAAAATTACCACAAACCAACACAATTAACATTTTGAGGTTTCCTAACGAAAACCTTATAAATAACCTTCAGAAATATATATTCATAGCCAACTCTTATCTGCTATATAACAAAATTAAATATTATTCAATTTTGGAATATACTAAAAATGTTCATTTTTCACATTTTTATTATAGGGTAAGAATAGCTGCGTGAGGCAAAAAATAACGCAGACAAGAGAAATCTTGTTCTAATTGCTTCAGAAATAAAGGTAAAAATAAAATGACAGAAGAATACGAAGATTTATTGCTGGATTCAAATGAATATTTGAAATCAGGAATCCACATTGGAACAAAATTTAAAACTAAATACATGGCGAATTTTATTTATAAAACTCGTCCAGATGGATTAAGTGTTTTAAATTTGAAGAAAATTGATGAACGAATTAGAACTGCAATCAATTTTTTAACACAATATGAACCACATGAAATTCTAATTGTAAGCCGAAGAGAAAACGGATGGAAAGCTCTTAAACAACTTACAAAATTAACCGGAATTAATGTAATTTCAGGAAGATATCCTCCAGGAATATTA
>JABMOA010000136.1 GCA_013204355.1 Candidatus Woesearchaeota archaeon
ATGTGTGGATACTTCTGATGAAATGAAAGAGATGCTTGCTTCACATATTGATGATATTATTGAGAAGGTTGGAGCAGTAAACTTAGATTTTGGTGTAGGTTCAGAAGGTATGGAAGAATCTGAGTTTAAAGTCAAGGGACATGAGTTTAAGGTTTGGTTTAAGAGAATTTGAGTTCTTCATTCAATTGATCAACAAACAACTTTGTTAAATATAAATCCAAAACATTCTGCGTATCTGTTTTAAGAACCATGCTACTATGTTCTGGGTTAAATCGTTCTACATCATTGTGAAATGTAGTATTGTTAAGAACCATATGGTGATGTGCAATTATTTTCTTTTTACGTGTTGCATGTTGCAATAAAAATCTGCAGGAATTCAAGAATTTATAGAAGTTATCTCCCGGCAATCCATACATTAGATCAATTTTATATGTAAGTGTAGATTTATCTAAAAAAGATAATGCTTCTTTAACTTTGTCTAAATTTGTTGGTCTGTTTGCACGTTTTAAAACTTCTTCATCAGATGATTGGAATCCTAATTCTATAGAAATATGAAAGGAATATGTTTCTAACTTTTTGACCATTTCTTCATCTATTAATTCTGGTCTAAATTCACAATGGATGTGTAGTTCATCTTTGTGAAATTCTTCAACCATATCAAGGACTGAAAACATTCTTTCTTTGTTTGTATTGAAATTAGCATCTATGAAGGTCAGATTTCTAAATTGAAAGTTATTGAATAAATATTCTAAATTTTCTTTGAGATAATCAAGTGAGAAGTGTCGTAATTTTCCTTGTGCATAATGACAGAAATTACAATTATATAAACATCCACGTGCAGTTTCAATACGCACAACTTTATGGTCTTTCTTATCTGCATATTTGTATGGAAATGGAATGTCATCTAAATTTTCAATTTCTATTTTATTGTGGTTATTGATGTTATGAATCTCTTCAAATTTTCTATCTCCTTTCAAATGATCAATGATTTCTTTAAATGCAACTTCACCTTCTCCATTCACAATGAAATCAACATTTTCTGTCAGAAGATCTTGGTGAACTTCAACACCCCCCAAAATAATTTTAATATGAGGATTAATTTTTTTAATTGCACGTGCAAAATCCTGTGCCATCTCTCCGCTCCAAATGTAACAACTAAATGCAACAACATCTGGTTTTTGTAACATGATGTATGAAAGAGCTTGCAACTCTATATTTTTATTCGTATCATAAGAGGATCTTGTTCCAAATGAAAATTCTTTGATTTCAATGTTTACATCTGAATGAAATTTATGTGCATAACCTTTCAAGTAGAATAAACCAAGTGGAAAGATATCTTCCTGTACATTAAAACCGAGTAAAAGTATTTTCATCTGTTTGCGAATTGTCTTTTTTACATGAGCTAACTTTGAAAATTTCATCATTGAAAATTTCATTGTGTAAGAATTTTTTTAAGTCTGGATTATCAGTTTGAACTTTGTTTTTATTTCTATAAATATCAACGTTATGTTTGTCTAAAGGTCCACCGATCACAAAGGGAAATCGTTTGTATGCAATAAAGTCTGCAAAAATTCGGTCCATATTTTCACTTGTCCCTTTGAGAATGATTCTTTGAATCCCAATACATTGTTTCAAGAGTGATTCGTTGTAGAGAGGGACGGGGATGATAAGTTCTATGTAGAGCGAATTAGATTTTAGATTTAATATTTTTTGTAGATGTTTTATATCTTCTAAGAGAATGGAAATTTTTCTAATTAAAGTTAAATCTTGAGGTATGGTTGAAGACGTACATTCTATTCCATTGAAGTGAGGGAGCATTTATGTGTAAATTTAAGCTTTTTATATAATTGTATTGTCCATAGATAGACAGATTTAAAAACTTCCAAAAAATTACAATTTTATGCCAAAAGAACCCCTCCCCCCAATTACATTACGGTACGATGGACTTTTTGATTTTGATGGAATGTATGCTGCTGTCATAGATTGGGCTAAAAATTATGGTTTCAAGTGGCATGAGAAGGATTACAAACATAAAGTTCCTTCTCCTTCTGGAGCTGAACAAGAGTTAACATGGATGTTAGAAAAAAATGTGACAGATTATATTAAATTTGATATGATTTTTACAATCCATATTTGGGATCTAACGGAAGTTCAAGTAGAAACGGGTGGACGTCCACGAAATCTTTCTAATGCAAGAATCTATATTGTAATTAAAAGCTTAGTTACATTTAATTGGCAAAAAATTGGTGAGGGAGGAAGTAAATTAACGCAATGGCTTGGGAAGAAATATTTTGAACTTACCATGAAAAATAAAAGCGAATATATAGATCAATTATATTATAGAACCTGGAATCTTCATGCATTAATGAAAAAGTATTTTGA
>JABMOA010000148.1 GCA_013204355.1 Candidatus Woesearchaeota archaeon
GGACCAGATGTGCGCCAAGATTGTTGCCGTGAAAACGCACAAAAACGTATAAGCCGCCGTTGGAATTGCCGCCGCTTCGTAATCTTTTCCAGGAAAGAGTTGCAATATCAATGCCGTGCCAAGTCCGCAGTTTTGCATGCCGATTTCCAGTGTCACGGCCCTCGTCATGGAGTCGTTCAATCGTGCGACACGCCCGCCTAGATAGCCCGCCAAATAGCCGAGGATATTGATCAACAGCAACGCGATGAGCAACTTCAACTCGCCGAAGACCAGAACTCCGTCACGAAATCCCAGAACGGATCCGAGTCGATCTCGGTTTAAGCCGACCACGACAGCAATCACCCACAGGATTGCCAGATTGGCTACATGTGAGCCAAAGCGAATCGCGAATCGCTCAAAACGTGGCCATATTCGGCACAGTCCGAACCCCAGCAAGACGGGTAAAACAACTTGGATTAGCAGGGCTTGTGCCGTTTTCCAGAATCGGACTGCGCCGAATATGGCGTCGAATTGCTCGTTGACATTTTTGGTAATATCGAGTGTCAACCACAACGCGAGCGGTACCGCGATCGGCGAAATCATTGTGGCGAGTGTTGTCAACGCCACGGAATAACTCACATTCCCTCCGGCAGCCAGGGTCAGAACATTCGAGGCCATCGCACCAGGAACGCAACCGACCATGATGACGCCAAGCATTGTAATCGAATCGAATCCGAAGGCATGGCCGATGAAATAGGACAGCAATGGCATGGCGGTGAACTGTATCGACGTTCCGTAGATCACAGCTGGCCAACGTCGTCCGACGGCAAGAACTTCCTCCAAACGCAGAAGGCAACCGACGGCAAACATGGCAAGAAAAATGGGTACGTTCAAATAGGGCTTCGTCGCCACGAAGGGATCGAAAGCTCTTGGAAGCAGTTTCACCCAGAAAAAGGCGATTCCAGAAGAGGCCAGCAGCCACAAAAGTAACCAACGTTGAAGCATGTTCGTTTCGATGTTTAATTGAGAAAACTTTGGTCTACGGGACATTAACCCGCCAGCCGTCGAGTGCCAAGTGTGGAAGGGCCTGCCTATAATCGGGGTTGTCCCAGTTCCATCGGATCTCCTTGGCA
>JABMOA010000137.1 GCA_013204355.1 Candidatus Woesearchaeota archaeon
ACTCCACTCTCATTACATCCTTATTCAAATTTTCAGGTAAACTTTTTCTTTGTTTTTCAAAATTCTCAAATTGCTGTTGTAATTCTATCAACTGGCTACCTTTCGTTTCTTTTAACAAAGACTTCATCCTCTTCTCTTCACGTAATTTTACAAACTCCAATTGCTGTTGTTCAAAGATTTCAATTTCTGCTCTTTGTACATGAACCTTTCCACGTAAATCCTGTAACGGTACTAATAGTTGATTCAAACCTACTTGCAGCTTCTCTTTCTCCCCACCAACTACAATAACTTTTTCCATTACTTCAGATAATGGTTCTAATCTCGTTTTGATAACTGCTATGTTTGTACGCATTTCTTTCAAATAAATCTGCAAATTATCTCTGATACTTTTGTACTTATCAATATTAAACACCTTCCGTAACACATCCAAACGGATATCGGCATTATCCTGTAAAATTAATTTCATCTCTTCTTGCGGTGTGTAAACCGTGTATCTATAAATGAAATTCTTAGTACTTAACAACAACTCTTCAGGATATCCCAATAAATTCAAAATTTCAGACTTCAATTCAACAGCAGTCAAATCCTTATGTTCACCATTCACAGAAATAAATCCTGCAACTTGCTTGATTGACTTATGATCCTTTTTCAACTTCCGCATAATAATTACTTCTTTATCCTGCAATTGAAATGTCAATTCCACATAACCTTCTAATGTTCCCTTCCTCAGAAGTAATTCGGCAGGAAGATCTGTTCTAGAAGTCCCAAACAACGCAAATTCAATAGCTAAAAGAATTGTAGACTTCCCACATCCAATATCTCCAGACAATACAATAGACCCATCTGGAAAAGAAATAGTTTCATCTATATACGAACGAATGTTTGATAATACAAGTTGGCGTAGAAGCATATTTTATTCATACAATTCTAGATTTAAATAGATTATTGTGATGGAAGTAGTATTCTTTTTTCAGGTTTCCCTGGAACTATATGGTGACCAAAACATCTTATCTGATATGCTTCAGAAGCTCCTACAACAATTGGAGGGTCGTCATAATTTGCAGGTTCCCCATTAACCAATCTTTGTGATAATTCACCCAAATTCTTACACCCATCAAAGTCACAAGTACCATATGTTTTTTCTATATCTGTAGCTTGTCCCATTAATTGTGCAATTGTGGGGATATTTTCTCCATTAAAATATTTATCAAGACTGTCAACAATACACGTTTTTTTACCTTCGTAACGTAATTCCAAAATGATATCTTTTAATTTTTCTGCTTCTTTATATAAATGGAATTCTCCAAATGCAAAAACATCACACGAATGATCTATTTTTCCTATTAAATCACTAAGATCACCTTTATCATCAATTTCTTCTGCTGGAAGATTTGGACCTGTTCGAGATACAAAATAATTTCGTGGAATGTTATTCTTATAATTTAATTCTTCTCTGTAATCACATGCAGGTTTAAAACCTTGCCAAGAAATTCCGTTGTGGTGTAATTTATCTAATAACTGAATAAATTTTGCAGATTTTTGTGCTTTCATTCCACCAGTAATAATATAAAGTCCACCTCCTCCATTTACAAAGGATTGTGGTGGCATTGTGCTGATGGACATGAATTATAGTAAAAAAGTTTTATTTAAATAATCTTATATTCTATAATAACTACTTTCCTTCCATAAACCTTTTAATAATCAAGCATATCATAACACTTATGGAATTCTTACAACATTGTGAAAAACAAGAGTACTCCAAAAAAGCATGTAAGGAATTTCAAGAAGCATTAGATTTTGCAAAAATTATTCTAGACCAAAAAAAACGTCTTTCAGGAGAATCTTATTTTCAACATAATCTTAAAGTAGCTGAAATTCTTGTAGATAACAAATCACAACCAGAGATTATAATTACTGCAATTCTTCATGGATTATTAAAAGATATTGGTAAAGAAACAATTCAAAAAAGATTTGGGAAAGAAATTCTTACATTGTTGGAAGGAGTTGCGGAATTAGGGATGTTAAAAGTAAAGCATGACAAACTAGATTCATCAGCCTTACGTAAAATTATGCTTTCAACTTTGAAAGATCCTCGTGTAATCCTTGTAAAATTAGCTCAGAAATTAGAGAACATGAAGACAGATCACGTATTCTCCTCTAAAGAGCGTAAAAGACTTGCGGAAGAGGTTCTTGATTTCTATGCTCCACTCGCATATAGGTTGGGTGTTGAACGATTTAAGATTCAATTAGAAAATCTTGCATTCCATTCATTAAACCCACGGAAGTACAAAGAAATTTCTGAGTATCTTAAGGAGACCCAAGAAGTACGTCAAAAAAATATTGATAATATCATTTCAACCATCAAAAATTTAGCAAAAGATAAAGCAAATATCATTAAAATCAAAGGAAGACCTAAACATATTTATAGCATCTATAAAAAATTACATTTAAGAAAAGTTCCACTCCATAAACAGATGGACCTTCTAGGCATCAGAATTATTGCAAAAACAGTTGAAGGCTGTTACACTATTTTAGGATTGCTTCTAGAAAAGTTTGATGCACGTGAAGGAACATTAAAAGATTACATTGCAAATCCTAAACCAAATTTCTATAAATCTATTCATGCTGCATTAGAACTTCCGCAAGGAAAAATTATAGAAATTCAAATACGTACACAGGAAATGGACGAATTTGCAGAAGAAGGAGTTGCAGCACATTGGCGATATAAAGGTGTAAAATCTGATGAAATCTTTGAAAAAAAATTATCTTGGTTACGTAATGTCTTAGATTTAAAGAGAACCAACGAATTGGTAGAAACCGTAAAAATAGACCTCTTTGGAGATAAAATTCAATGTTATACTCCAAAAGGAGATGTTAAGGAATTACCAAAAGATGCAACCATCTTAGATTTTGCATATCTTGTTCATGAACATATTGGAAACCATTGTGTTGGTGGGCGTGTTAATGGAAAATTTGTACCAATTAAATACAAATTGAAAGGAGAAGATGTTGTAGAAATTATGACAAACAAAAAACAACGTCCAAGGCGCGGATGGATTAGAATCGTCACCTCAGCAAAAGCTAGACAAAAAATAAGGAAATCCTTAAAAGAATTTGAAAAATTACCAGCAATCTATTTCCGTACATTTAAACCAGAGATTAAAGAAGAACTTGGCATCCTTGTTAAATCTGATGCATATCCAAATGCAACATGCATCTTAGCAAAATGTTGTAAACCAATCCCTGGAGACGAAATTCTCGGAATTGTTACAAAACGTAAAATAATCTCTACACACCGTACTGATTGCAGATTAGCGGAAAAAGAATCTAATCGGTGGGTACCTGTAGAATGGAAACGAAAATACAATCAGAAAATTCAATTTTCTGTTGTAGCAGATGAACGATCAGGATTACTTGCAGATTTACTAAATACCATTGTACGTGCTAGTTTTGAAGTAAAGGAAGCAAAAGCAAAATTAACAGGCAATAGTCAGGCTGAATGCTCATTCTTAGTAATCCCACGAGATTTGGACCATGTTAAAGAATTAATTAAACGATTAATGAAACTACGTGGTGTTAAAGGAGTTTATTTTGGTTAAACAACTAATCTTATTAGCTCAACCATTCTCTTAGAATAACCCCACTCATTATCATACCAAGATACAACCTTCAAAAATTTTCCATCAACAACTTTTGTTAATTTAGAATCAAAAATAGATGAATGGGGGTTCCCAATAATATCAGTTGAAACCAAATCTTCTTCTGAATATTCAATGATACCTTTCATTTTTCCAGCAGCATGTTTCTTGAATAATTGATTTATTTGTTCAACAGTAACATTTTTTTTCATTTCAATCGTAAAATCTGTGATACTTCCATCAACAACAGGAACACGCATTGCAGAACCACGAATCTTTCCATTCAAAGAAGGAATTGCATCAACGGTTGCAACATCTGCGCCAGTAGATGTAGGAATCATATTGATTGCCGCTGCTCGTGCCCTACGTAAATCTTTATGTGGTCCATCCACAATTCTTTGATCTGCTGTATATCCGTGAATCGTTGTAAAGAAACATCGTTTTATACCAATATGATCTTCAAGAACTTTCAAAATCGGTGCAACACAATTTGTGGTACACGAAGCATTACTAATGATGTGGTGTTTCTTTTTGTTATACGTTTTGTCATTAACACCAAGAACAATAGTTGTTGTATCGGCAGGACACATGTTTCCAGATTCACATTTGCATGGTGCAGAAATTAAAACTTTTTTTGCTCCAGACTTTAAATGAACTGCAGCTTTCACTGGATCTCTAAAAAAACCTGTACTCTCAACAACAACATCAATTTTTAATTGATGCCATGGAAGGTTTGCTGGATCCTTCTCAGAAAATACCTTAATACCTTTTTTTCCCACATGTAATGTATTATTAGATGCATAAATATTTTCATCTAATTTTCCATGAACAGAATCATATTTTAACAAATGAGCAAGAGTTTTATTATCAGTTAAATCGTTCACAGCCACAACATTAATTGACTTATCATTCATGGCTGCTCGAAAGACCATCCGACCGATTCTTCCAAAACCGTTGATTGCGACGTTGATTACCATAGTAGAAGGAATTATTTTGGGTTTATATAACTTACGACTTCATGGGACAAAATCATTTTAATCTAATCTCAATTTCTTTTTTTAATGTTGAAATGTAAACCTTAAATTGTAATGAAACTTGATCCCACATTTCTTTAGAAATATCTTTTCCCTCATACTTATTTCTATTTCTTGCAGTCCTAATAGTTTCAAAAAAATTCCAATCAAATTCTAAATCATTATAATTAAGAATAATAAAAGCAAATAATCCTTGGTGATTACTAATTTTTTGTTTTGAAAATCGCATTAATTGATCACATAATTCTCTGAGTATATCATAATGTGCGTTAAAAACAATCCTCCAACTTGGTTGTTTTTGTTTGCACATTTGTTGGGCAAAAGTGTAATCTTCAATAGTCATTTTCAAATTTTTTTTAATTTCATCTTTATCAAAATTGGCTTCCCCATACAATCCTTTTGTAACGAGGTTATCATAAACTTGTTCTGGTGTTAATTCTTTAGGCATGCATTTTCACCTCAAATGGTTCAATACTTTGTGTAATATGAAATCCCTTTATGATATTTGATATGACTGCAGGTTCTAAGATTATTTTTTGTTGATTTTTATATGAAAATAATTGTATGTCTCTTCCTAATTCTAATTCAAATTTTGCTTTATTAAACTCGTTATCCTTTCCATAAAGAAATAAATCAATGTCACTAGATTTATTCCAGTTTCCATTGGCAAAACTTCCAAAAAGAATTGCTGTTTTAATATTTTTACATTCTGATATATGACTAAATAAATTTTCTAGAATCTTTAAACCATACATTCTTTTTTCAATGCGAAATTTATGTGATTCTCTATGTGCAAGATAATACGGCATTTTTCCTTTTGGCTTAATTCTTTTAATAAAATCTTCTTTTTGTAATTCTTTAAGAAAATGATACACCCGTTCACGACTTAATCCAGATTCTTTAAGAATAACCTCAAAGTGCCATCTACGTAACGTTTCAGCAAAAAATAATGATTTGAGCGGGTTCATTAAGTTTGATTAATCAAACTATTATTTAAATCTTTCTAAATTCCCAAAAACCTTTTAACTACACCCCACATTTCTCTTAATATGAACAAACTAGAACCAGTAGCAAACGCAGACATCATCTCATTCAAACCTAAGTTCCAAGAACGTTACGAGAAACTTACAGACTGGGAACAGTTTAGATGTTACTCTCTTGCATTTCTTAGAAGATGTATCAGAATTAATACAGTTTTAGGAACAGTCAAAGATACAAAAGCATCCATTGAAAAGAAAGGATGGGTTCTTACACCAGTACCATGGTCCAAAGAAGCATTCTGGATAGATCACCCAGACCGAAGAGATGTGGGAAATCTATTAGAACATAAAACAGGAAAAATCTACGTGCAAGAAGCAGCATCCATGATTCCACCATTAGTTTTAAATCCACAACCAGGAGATGTTTTATTGGATATGTGTGCGTCTCCAGGAAGTAAAACAACACAGATGGGTGCAATGACAAAGAATGAGGGGATCATTGTTGCAAACGATTACAAAGGGCAACGATTACAATCATTAGGAATTAACTTACAAAGATCTGGTTTAACAAATGTTATTATCACATTAATGGATGGAAACAGATTCCATGGATTTGAATTTGATAAAATTCTTGCAGATGTTCCATGTTCAGGGACAGGCACCATTAGAAAATCCTTGAAAACAATCAATATCTGGAACCCAAACATGATCACAAAACTTGCAAAAGCACAATTAAAACTTGCAATCAATGCATTTAATAATCTCAAAGTTGGTGGAGAAATGGTGTACTCAACATGTTCCGTAGAACCCGAAGAAAATGAAGGTGTTGTTAACTCTCTTTTAGAAAAATTTCCTAATGCAAAAATAGTTCCAGTGAAATTACCGGGATTAAAAATATCCAAACCAGTTATGGAATTTGATGGTGTTAAGTATCATAAAGACATCGCAAAGACAATAAGAATCTGGCCTCAAGATAATGATACTGAGGGTTTCTTTGTCTGTAAGATAAAGAAACTCACGAACGAATGAAATGAGTGACTTGAGTTTTTATGTTGCTAAGATCCACAAAAAATGTTGAGTTTTTTGGGGTGCCAGAAATATGAAATATTTTTTAGCATTAGGAGGAATTAATTATTTTTTCTCAACTCTAAATGCATGATCTAAATCTTCTTTTGTATATGAATTAGGAACTTTACCTGTATCAGCATACATAAACAAAGCAGTATCAAAAACTGTATCAGCTGCACTTAGAATTACTTTTGTCAAGGTAATATATAGAATCCATAAAATAATGAATCCTACACCTACGGAAAAAACTCCATCAAGGAAAAATAATATTGCTGGAATTACAAATATAATAAAACCGATAACTCCTACTAAACGTTCTACAACATTTAATCCTAAATATTTTACAAGACTCTCGCCCCATGTCTTCTTAATTGTATTATATGAAGATTTTAAACTATCAATAGGTCCTGTCCCTTTAATCATAATTGATGGGACAACAAAGATACTTACAATTTTCCATGCAAGACCCGCTAATCCAATTAACATTTTGGCGATACTACCAACAACCCCACTTTTTTCTCTTGCTTTGCTTTCAGCCGCATTAATAATTATACCAACAGTTCCAGTTAGCAATGCCCATTTAATCAGTTGTCCCTTTCGGTTCAATGCAGCTTTTACACCTTCCATGAACGTCGCATCGCCACCTTCAAATCTTGTTTTAGCAATATGAACAATTGCGGCATGTGAAAAAACGCCCATAAATATCTCTAAAAAGAAAAATAATAATCCAAAGAAAGCCATCACTGTAATTGGAGGAATAACTTGTTGAACAAGCAAAGTTATAATAAATGGGAATAATAATAATAAGAATAATCCAATCGTAAAAATCACGCTTAAAATAGGAAATGCCAAAATTTCTTTATCAGCTTTAATAACTGCAAAAGTTTTCTTTGTGATGTCCCAACTTCGTGCAAGACGTTCCTTATAGGGTATTTTTTTGATGGTATTAAACATATTCTACTAATGGCTTATTTTATTTATAAAACTTTCTTCATAAATTTAAAAAATACCTCTTCTCCACAATCACAATCCTTTTAAAACTCAAATACAATTCTATCTATATGTACGGACTTCCTAAAATTCTGATGGATAAAGTAGAAAAGAATACTTCTCAGTTTTATAAAATCCTTAAAAATTCACTTAAAGTAAAAGGAGAAGAAATTTTGATAATAAGTGATTATGGAAATGAAGATAATATTTTAGCACCCATGTTAGCATATGGATATTATACAGCTGCTAAATCAAAAAAGATGAATGTAAACTTATTATTTCAAGATGTTAAAAAAGGTTTCATGTTTGCAGATGATCATGTTGTCAAAGCAATTGAACATTTAGGAAAAAATAATATTGTTATTCTTGCTCTTTCAAACAAATTAGGAAGATTTGGGCAGGAAAACTCATTTCGTAATTTTTGTAAAGACCAAAATCATAGATTTCTATCTGCAACAGGCTTGGGAGATGTAAAAACAGCATATTACCAACAATTTATGGAAGCGATGTCTGTGAATCATAGCAGAATGAAAAAGAAAGGATATCAAATAAAAAAGCAATGGGATAAAGCAAAAATTATTCGTGTCAAGACAGAGGCGGGAACGGACATCACATTTGATGTAGAAGGCATGGAAGCAATCGCAAACATCGGAGAATATCATCAACCAGGTGAAGGCGGTAATATGCCGGCTGGTGAAGTATACATCCCACCTCAAGGATATCATGGGGTTAATGGAGTATTTGTCATTGATGGAAGTATGAAAACAGAAAATGGCGCAGTGCTCTTAAATACACCAATAACTGTACATGTTAAAGAAGGAAGAGTTGTACAATTAGAAGGTGAACAAGCACATCTTCTTGAAGAAACATTTCAAAAATTTGAAGCACGTGCAAAATATCCTGACCGTGTAAGATATATCGCTGAGCTAGGGGTTGGTATTAATCCAGGTGCAGTTTTAATTGGATCTATGATCCTTGATGAAAAAGTATATGGAACAGGCCACATTGCAATTGGAAGTAATTCATGGTTCGGCGGTGCAATTAAAACAATTTATCACGGAGACCAAGTCTTTAAGAAACCTATTTTTTATATTGATGGTGTTAAGCAAGAATATTGATTATCTTTCTTGAACTTCTTCTTTTTCAACATTCACCAATTTTGAAGGACGTGCTTTTTTCTCTCCTTCATAAATCATAAAACTTACTTCTGTTTCAATATCATCATCTAAATTTTCAAGCTTTGTCATAAAAGGTTCTCCTGTTTTGTTTGCAGAAGTTGTCACAATTGGAAATTCTAATTTTGCAACAACTTTAGAAAACCAATGATCTGGCAAACGTACACCTAATGTTTCTTTTCCTTTTACCACAGATGGCGCCACACTTTTTTTATTTAGCAAAGGCATGATTAATGTATATGGTCCAGGTAAATTATCTAACCATTCATGTTCAATACAATTTTTTTCAATCCATTTTTTAGAAGGAACCCAGACAGAAAGTGGAGCTTCAGGACGTTCTTTAAGCTCTCTAATTTTCTCAACAGATTTTTCTAATAATGCGTTACATCCAATCCCATAAATCGTATCAGTAGGATGAATAAAAATTACACCTTCTTTTATTTTTTCTACAATTTCATCAAAACGCATACGCAGTTCTAATTCGGTTAAAACTTCCATTAAAAGAAAATAATGGGGACGGTTTAAAAACTTTGCCTTGACAAAGTCCCGAATGTTAGTGATCGGAATTTTCCGTCCCCACAGAGGTGTTGAGGTTTTCCTAAAGGGCTGTGTAAATATTAAAGGCTGCCAATGGCAGGAAAATCATCTAAAAATGTTTGTGTAAATTCTATTGGTTGATCATACTTCTCAAGAAGCATTGATATACGTTGTTTGATATTCATTAAAACCACCCCCCACTCATTTGAAAATCAAATGAATCTTCTTTTGATATGATTGTACGTTCAGTTAAATCTCGTACCTGTTTCTCAAATAAATTTCGTATTGTTCGTGTTGTTAAATCTACCATATTTATCACCTCTTTTTGAACAAAAAAAAGAAGGTTCAGAAAATGATTCTCATTTTTTCACCGCCTCTTTCTTGATATATTCTTACTGTCCTTGGAGGTTTATATAGTCTATCCGTACCTGTCCAGTGTGGGGAGTGGTTTATATATCGCTTGTTGAAAGTCTTAAATTTTATACTTTAAACGCCTCACACACTAGACAAAACACTTAAATATCTTGGGAGATTTATGTGAATATGCCTGATGCAATCGCAGAAAAACAACCTGAAATTGAAATGGAACATTTAACTGCAAAACCAAGAATTACAAAAGAACCAAATTTCCATTCAGAATGGGCAGTAGTCTCATTACTTCTAAGTTTATTTGGATTCATTATACCTTTCATATTCAGCACATTAGCTATTATTTTTGCATTAGGAGGTTTAATGCAAACAAATAGAGAAAACATGAAAGGTAAATGGATGGCGGTTCTCGCAATTCTCTTTGGAATCACAAGTATCATCGTTTATACTATCCTTGTAATTATTGGAATTAATCTTGCACAAGAAATGTTAGCACAATTTGGTGATCTAAGTATGTTGTTAGGATTAGAATAAATTTTTAAGATTCATATTTTAAATGATTATAGGATCCTTGAATTAATTAAAGAAAATAATTATTAAAAAAACTCTAAATTAAAACACCGTTAAGTGTTCCTTCTTGACCAGGTCTGCTTGTAACTCTTGCTTTCCCCATCTTTGTTTCAACAACAGCTCCTTTTGTAAGGATATTTCGTCTAACTAAATGTGGGTTTGAAGGATTCTCAACTACAGTTACAATTTCTGTTTTCTGTGTTTTTCCTTTCTGATCTGCAA
>JABMOA010000015.1 GCA_013204355.1 Candidatus Woesearchaeota archaeon
AAAAAAATAAGCCCCTGCCGAGATTTGAACTCGGGATCTTTACATCTTTGTAATTCCTTTTTATGGAAAGTACCAATGTAACGCCTTACCACTGGGCCACAGGGGCATTGAATCATGGAGAACTATGTTGTTTTAAAAATGTTTCTACTTCTCTCTATAAAATATAAAAAAAGGAGTGCGGGGGAAGATGTCGAAATGGCGTTGCATTTCGGACCTTCCTCCTTCTCTTAAAAAGGAGTGCGGGGGAAGGGATTTGAACCCTCGAACCACTAAGGACAGGATATCTTTGGATTTCTCCACTTAAGTCCTGCGCGTTTGACCAGACTTTGCTACCCCCGCATTTCTGGTGATCACAGGTGTCCATGTATAGTGTATTCACAAAAAGAAATGGGTGATTTATAAAGTTATCTCTTGCTAAGTGCATTCATGGTTTCTTGAGGGAGATTAACAAGTTCCAATTTCATTAAAAGTTTCGCCCATAAATAAAAGTGGTATTGTGCTCCAAGAGGGTTTTCTACTGCAGTAAATGGTGCTTGAATTGCGATGAAATTTAATCTGTCTTGCACCCTATTTAAACGATCTTCTAACATTCGTTCTTCAGTCCATCCAGAAATACCGATGATATGTCCTGCACGTTGTTCTGAGGAATATCTTTTATTACTAGAATCTAAATGAATATCTTCTGCATTTTTCTGAGCTAAATATTGGAGTGAAAATTTATCACGTTCATTTCCATTAACTTTTGTAACAATACGTCTTCGATCAGAAGCAAGTTCATCTAAATTTTTTATTGCTTTTCTTCTTTCATTTTTGGGAGACTGGACACCAGCACTTCTGTAGGCAAGGACCCATGAACTTAAAATATCTAATTCTGTCAAAGGAAGATCGGAAACACCATTTTCAGCACTGCTATAGGTAACATGGTCGAATCCCAATCTATGTTTTCCAAATTGTTCCCAATCTAAAAATATTTTTTTACGAGGATTACCTCTTTGAAAAATTTCACTTTTGAGATGGTGCACCCTACAATCTCCATGACTTAAAGTATATTCATATTCCAATGAAGATTGTGAATCTATGATTTCAGCTACAGATGTAACAATATTTAAACCATATTTTTGATTAATAAATTCTTTAAATCTTTCAGAATCTGAAGGAAAATCTACTCCTTGATGTAATAAATTATGTCTTGAAATTACAAGCATTTGATCAAGTAAATTAGAGATTTCATAATTTGTTGAATATTTCTCTTGTAAAAGATCTCTTGGAAATTTTTCTTCACGAGCATGAAGACGACCTCCAATAATCGCTATATTACGATGACCTTCGTATTTAATTGCACGACTACGGTTTGAATTTGATTCTTCTAACAAACGATCTCTATCAGATTTAAATTGAACATATCTGTAAAATTGCAATAAAAATAAAGGATCTGTTGCAATTGGATGTGAAATGAAATCCCCGCCAACTAATGTGTTAATCCAATGTACACTTCTTTGTTCTCGTGTAAATAGTTTATTTGGATCACGTTCACTTTGATAAAATGTTGAAAGATCATCAACATGATGATGTTGTTTTGCAAACAATCTTCTTTCAACTGGACCATTTTGATTTTTTCCTATAAAATATATGATTCCACTTGATGAATGTCCAGATTGAGGGGACACAGAATTTCTTACATTTTTAATTTCTCTTTTAGTGTAAAGTGATGGAAGGCGACCTAGAGCCTTATAATCTTCCAAAGTAAAATCCTTTAATGGTTTACGACTTAGATAGCTTCCATTCATCTTATAGACTAATTTTGAAACGTATTTTATAAAGCTTTTCTTGGTTTTTGCTCTGTCCGGAAAAGAGTGTTTTTGTATACTGGCGCCAATGGAGGTATATGAGCAACCGACGGGTGCTCATAATTATGCCGTGCCCCAGTATACTTATTTCCTCTATTCCAGACAGAGCCATTGGTTTTACAATTAAATTAGAATCACTAATGTTGATATGTTAAACGATCTAATTCATGAATGATACCAACTAACCTTCTAAAACGGTCTGCCATATAAGAAGTACCTTTTTCATTTTCATTTTCTTTAAAAAACTTATTTGCACCTTCAACTAATGGTTTCTTTCTTGTTGATAATTCGAGAGCTTTTGACCGGTCATGTGCAAAATGTGATTTTATTGTTTCTAAATATAATTTTTCAGCTTTTTCAAGTAATGAAATGAAATCTTTTTGTTTAGATTTGTTAATTGTTGTGGTATTCATTGAACGAACAATACGTTTAGCCTCATCAGCAATTGCTTCCAAATGAAATGTGGACCAATAATAATTTAGTAAATCAATCGTTGTTAAATCAAAATGTTTTAATGATAAGGATGGATTTCGTAATCCATGGCGAATTGAACGATATACTAAAAAGCTAAGTCGGTTTACATCTTCATCTCGTAGGTTTAAGTTTTCTACGTTATCTTCTTCAAAAGAATTGATACAATCTTTTAACATAGACCGAACAATGATATCCATTTTTTTAATTAAATCTTTAACTGAAACTTTATTCATATCTAAGAAATCTTTTGTTACAATATGGTCAGAATCTAATTCTAATACCTCAAGTGCAATTAATTTACGCACAACGTCAAGAATCTCTTTAGATTTTTCTTTTATTTCTTTGCCTTTAAAAGTTATTTCACGATAATTTTCAATATATGCTGCATTTAATTCTCTTGTAAGAAGCGGAATTGTTTTCCCATCAACATTAATTGTTATTTTCTTCTCTTCCTCTTCTTCTTTATTGAGATGTGGTCGTAACACTAAATGATCTGAAGCTTCTTCTACGTAAATCAAATCACCTTTCTTTAATTTAGTATGGCGTATCCAAGCTTTAGGTAATGATATTACAAAGCTATTTTTTCCAAATGAGATTAATTTTCTATATTCCATTTTTATTCATTATAATTAAAATGGAGTCCAAAAGTCATAGATTTTTCGTATTCCATTTTGTCATTTTAGAGGGAAATTTAATATTAGTTATACCTTATTTCTATACCAAATAAGTATATGCCCCCTATATAGTATTAGGGAAATGTATTTATATTTAAATGTTTTGTAACTATATACACAGTGGGGGTGAAGAAAATGGTACGTAAAAGAAGCGGCTTTAACCGCAAAGATGTATTGGATCCGATTTTTTACAGTAGTGGAGCTCGAATGCGACTTGTAGAAGACGGTGCTATGACATATGAAGAGGAAGGATTTATGAAAGGATATGATGAGGCATTTACGGAAGATGGATTATGAGCTTGAAGAATCTGTTGGGCTTGGAAGAAAGTGGTTTATCGGAAAGAGAAATCATGCGAAGGATTTCTGAAGCACGTAACCAGAATCTAGGAAGCGTAGAATTCAAGTCATCTAATAGTCTTATAGTTGTGAAGTTGAGTCAAGTCAATCCAAATGGTGTTATGCGAGGACAAGATTGGAAACGTAAAGTATAGTTCCCGTATTTATCTTTGACATACCTGACACGCGCAGAAGGATTTATATTAGCTGACTTGAGGTAAAAGCTTTTATACTATTCTTTCTTTCTTTTTTTTTATGAAAGATCTTATGAAGAGTACTTTTTCACAAATTAAAAAGCGGAAGGGTTTAATGATTGGTATATTTTTTGTTCAGGTTATATTATTTTTATCAATATTTGTTTCTGGTTTAACATTTCAAGTTCTTGGTATAAATGAAGCGAGAAGTATCATTGAACCTTTACAAAATTCTGAGATCAGTCCTGATAATCTTGAAGCTGCTGATGAATTGGCGAAAAGTTTTGATTCCATATCTCAAAGTTATAAAGCAATGTGGAAATATATGAGATATTCCATTTATATTCCGTTTATACTCTTTATTATTTTAAATGGAATTGTGTGGATGATGACATTTGGTCTGAGAAGAAAAGTTAATATTAAAGAAAATGTAAATCGGTGGTTACGTTTTGCTGGTATTAATCTTATTGTATTTCTCCCATACTTCCTTTTTGCAGATTGGTATATTTCAAGTATTTTCACAGCAGATGTTGATGTCAATAATTTTATTCGTAATTTATGGATTATTGGGTATTTGTCTCTTCCTTTATATTATATTGCTGTTAGTGGTTTTGGTTTGATTGATAAATCATGGAAAGAAATGTGTAAAATATTTTATCAAAAAGCAATTAAGAAGATCTATATCACACTTCCTGTTGCAGCTGTCTTACATGGCTTAATTGCTGGAACTGGATATCTTCTTTTTTTAACATTGGATACTGAAGTTCCAAATTTGTTTTACGTATTTTCTACAGGAACGTTATTTTTCACAATCATTTTAATAATACGGCTTATTTGGATTAACTATATCCTAGACTAAAGGTTTAGGATATACGAACAATGATAGTTTGAAAAACAATTATTGTTGAGTATATACACGATGCGTAAGAGAGTTATATTGGATACAAATGCTTTGATGGCAATTGATGAATTTAAACTAGATATATTTTCTGAGATTGAGAGGTGTATATCATTTCCTTATGAATTGATTGTGCCTGATGGTGTTCTTGATGAATTACATAAAATTATAATTGAGCAAAAAGGGAAGTATAAACTATCAGCAAAATTAGCGTTAAGTATCGTAAATACAAAAAGAATCAAGATTGTTGAAAGTGAAGGTAACGTTGATGATTATTTAGTTGCTTTATCAGAGAAAGGACAGTTGGTATTGACGCAGGATGTTGAATTAAAGAAACGATTAAAGAAGCCTTATTTGACAATTAGACAGAAGAAGAAGGTTATGTTGGTTGAATGAGATTTTTTTTAATTAATTCTAATCATTTATTAAGGCCTTAGAAAAATTTATTCCATTTGAAAGCTTTCAAACCAATCTGTTTTTGAAAGAAAACGAGGAAATGATTTAAATCTTCTTTTTTTCCTTGAATAAGGTATGTTAATACTAATGAACTATTTTTCTTATTAAATTCTAAAGAAATCATTTTAGGTTTACTAGAACCAATAATCTCATCAACTTCTTTTTGTTCAACAATCCTGTTTGTTTTGATAATAATTTTTTTTTGATATGACCCTTTTCCCTTTTTTTCTAAAAATACATCTATTAAGTTAACTAACCAAATTGTCCCATATAATAAAAATCCTGCCAAAAAAGCACCGATTCCTATTAATAATCCAAAAATTGCAAAAAGCCAAATTGACGCTGCTGAAGTAAACCCAAATATTTTATCCGTTGTTTTAATGAGAGCACCAGCTCCTAAAAAACCAATTCCTGTTACAATTGCACCCAGTAAAGGAAGACCTTTTTCAGGCCCAATTTCCATTGCGGTAAAAGCTAAAGCACAAGATCCTGTAGCTACGAAAATAAATGTACCAAAACCAATTGGTTTATGACGTCGTTGTCGTTCAATGCCAAAGAGAAGACTTAGTATAAAGGTTAAGAAAAATTTTATTAAAAGATCATTTATTACCATTATTCATTAGAATTCAAGAACTAATTATTAAAGATTGTCATTTCTAAAGCAATAGGAGGCTTCATCCGGAATGGAGTGTTTTTGTATACTGGCGCCCACGAGTAATCAAAGATTGCTGGGGATTCCAAAAATGTTTACATTTTTAAGAACCAATGGAGGCGCATTTGTGAACGACGTGAACAAATCGACAGCGCCAAATAGGAGTAAGTTTTTTATATGATGAATTAATCTAACTCATAAATATAACTAAAGGTGATAACAATGGATTTAATGAGAAATGTGCCTCCAGGAACTGAAAATGAAATTAATGTAATTATTGAAATTCCTAAAGGAAGTAGAAACAAATACGAATATGATAAGAAAAACGGTGTATTTGTTTTTGATAGGATATTATTTAGTCCATTTCATTATCCTGCAGATTATGGATTTGTCCCTCAAACACATTGTGAAGATGGTGATCCCTTAGACGCATATGTATTAATGCGTGAACCAACTTTTCCTGGAATTATGATTAAATCTAGACCTGTTGCAGTTATGCATATGAATGATTCCGGTGAAGAGGATAATAAATTAATTTGTGTGCCAATAGATGATCCATTTTATGAAGACGTAAAAAATCTTGAGGATTTACCAAAGCATTTACTAAAAGAAATTCAACATTTCATGGAACGATATAAAGATCTTCAAGGTAAAAAAGTGAAAGTGGATGGATTTAAAGGTGTAAAAGAAGCAAAAGCTGAATTTAAAAAATCAGTGAAATTATATCAAGAAAAAGAAGGTTAAAATTATTTAGACAATTTTTTTAATTTTTGTTTAATATACTCAAGATCTTGCATCATCTTACGATTTTCACGTTCTGCTTTTCTATTGATTGCGTGATCATAATTTGCGTCAATACGGTCATGTTCTCCTTGTCTTCCCTGTGCCATTAAGATGATTGGGGCTTGGAATGCTGCTAAAGTTGAAAGAACTAGATTTAAAAGTATGAATGGATACTTATCAAACGTACTTTGGTATTTTGCATAAAGAATGACGTTTATAATCATCCAAAAAATTAAAATGAGACTTAAAGAGATTACAAAAGTCCAACTACCACCAAATGTTGCAATGAAGTCTGCAGCTTTTTGACCGAAGGTTAATTCTTGACGGAAACGAGGGTGATTATCATGTTTAATGGGATGAATATTATTGGAATTAGATAACTTACTAGAATCATTACTAGAGGTTTTAGGGGTCTCCTTTTTTTTCACCATGGCAGAAGTATATTTTTTTTCTTTATATTTCTTTTGTTTTGTTCCTAGCTAGAATTTATGATATTTTTCTCACTTCAAATGTAACTTCTTAATCTTCCTATGTAATGTTTCTACTCTAATATTAATTTTTTTTGCTGTTTTAGTAATATTATTACTTTGTTCTTCTAATGATCGTTTTAAGAATTGTCGTTCAAATTCTTCTTCAGCTTCTTTCCATGTCATTTCTGGTTTTGGAAGAAATTTTGCAATGTTTCGTGAGAGTCTTGGTAATTCTTTATAGAAATCTTGCATTTTTTCTTCTTGAATTAATCCTGTATATTGTTCCAAACTAGTCCTTATTTTTTTGTCAACAACTTCTTCTTGGAACTGTTCAGGTGTTTCTTCATGTTGCCTAACGTCATCCATATCAATATGAAAATCTTTAATTGCACGATGAATACTTCTTCTATCCATATCAAGAACTTTAGCAAGTTGGGATATATTTCCAAGATGTAATCGGAGTTCTTGTTTAAGAAATTCTTTTTTGAATTGTTTTTTAGATTCAGAAAAATCCTTCCCTAAAGGAATATAGATGTTTAATGATGATTCTTTAAGTTTTGAGGTTATGTCTGTTTCAAGTTTGGGAATGGTTACACCCCAACTTTTTTCCATCGTTTCTTCTAGTAACGGATTTACTTTTTCTTTAATTGTATCTTCAAGATCTTTATTAGTCATCTTCAGATTTGGTTTTCTTTGGTTTCTCTAACATTAATCCAATTGGGAAACCGTAAAGGAAAATTAAAGCTGCAAGTAAAAACTGTCCGTTTTGAATTTGTGTTGTTACATAAATTAAGATATACAATAAATATTCAAATAATGTAGTAGGAAAATTTTTTTGTTTGATATTTGTAATGTAT
>JABMOA010000138.1 GCA_013204355.1 Candidatus Woesearchaeota archaeon
AATCCATCCAAAACAGATTGCTTCTTCCATAGATTCTTTGTGACTGATTGACGGTTTTTTGGTATGTTTTTTATGGAGAATGAGGGAGACCTTTTTTTCTTTTTTGTGGTTTTTTCTCAACCAGTCTCTCCATTGTTTTCTGGTTGCGATGTGGATTTGCATGGAAGTTGGATGTTTGTAGTGTTTATATTGGTTTTGGGTTGGACATAACGATGTTATGCTCCCTGAGCCGAAGGCGAAAGCGCAGCTGGGTGCAAACAATAGTGAGCAAGTTTCTGAGGTGCCAAATAAAAAGGGGCTACCAAATTTTTAAATTAAATAGTTTTAAATAATTAGCAAGATTGTTAAATTTTATGGTTAGTGTACTGTTTTGGATTGCTGCATTATTTTCGGAGGTAATTGGTACAATGGCTGGATTTGGGTCTTCTACTATTTTTTTACCTATTGCTTTATTCCTAGATGGGTTTAATACCCCGGAGCTTGCTCCGGATCTTTTTTAAATTCTAAACACTTCAGCTTTCCATGAAAGTTGAATATGCTCCTCATTGTAGTTTTAGAATACGTTATCACATGGTTTTTGTTATTAAGTACAGAAAAGATCTCATCTCAGATAAGATTTTTACTTATTTGAAATGTATCTTTGATGGTATTTCAAAACGCTATTATCTTAATTTTCATGCCATCGGAGTTGATGGTGATCACTTGCATATATTAGTTGAGTCTAGACCACGCTATTCTCCTTCTCAAATCATGCAGATATGTAAGAGCATATCTGCTAGGGAAATTTTCAAAAAATTTCCTAAAATCAAAGCAGAACTTTGGGGTGGGCACTTTTGGACAGAAGGTGGTCACATAGACACCGTGGGTGATGGTTATGGAGAAGAGAAAATGAAACAATATATCAGAAATCAAGGTGGAGATCCTAATCAGTTAAGGTTGATTAATTTTTAAGATACCCCGGAGCTTGCTCCGGTGGGAGTTTCATTTTTTCTTGATTTTAGAACCGCATTAATTTTGGTTGCAATTTTTCACATGTCAGGCAATATTGGTAGGATTACATTCTTCCGACACAGGTTGGATAAAAGACTCTTGTTAGTTTTTGGAATTCCAAGTGTTTTGCTAACTATTGCTGGTGCATTGTTAGTAAATTATATATCTCAACCAATCTTAAAACTGATTTTGGGTTTATTCCTGATTATTTATGTTTTTATTTCATGGAATTATGGTTTTTCTGTTAAACCAACAAAGATGAACAGCATACTTGGTGGTAGTTTATCTGGTTTTTTTGCTGGTCTTATTGGAACAGGAGGAGCTCTTCGTAGTGCTTTTTTAACATCATTCAAATTAGAAAAATCAGTTTACATTTCAACAGCAGCAGCAATATCATTAGCAGTTGACATTACAAGAATACCAATCTATTTGGGGAGCGGGTTCTTACCACGTAATTTAATTTATTTTATTCCGATATTGTTTGTAATTGCAATTGCTGGTTCGTTTATAGGTAAAAAAATAGTTCATAAGATGCCTCATAAAATTTTTAGAAGAGTAGTTTTAGTAACCATTGGTTTAGTAAGTTTAAAATTCATATATGAAGGAATTACTTACTTGTTCTAAAAATAGGTAGCTACATATTAAAGAAGAGAGTTTAATCTTTAATTTTTATTATCTCAAAACACAGCGTTTTTAACATAAAGGCAACTCGGAAATTAAACATACCGATGTTAAGTTCTCGGGACTTTATGTCCCGATGGAGCGTTAGCGACAAGTCTACCGTAGTCCATTAATAGATATTGTTTTTTAAGAGACAAGCATCATATACTTTCCTACGTAGCTCATAGAATGTGAGCATAATGTTAATGAGTTCATCCACATTCTCCACTTGTGATAATGCTTTTTTCATTAGAACACTGTGTTCTGTTTCATCTAGGTCAATATGTTTAGAAAGGAAAACTTTGTATTTTTGATATTGTTTGCTTTTTGGCAAATGATCATGAATAATTTTAAAATTTAATGATAATGTTAATTCTCGTAAGGCAACTGTTGCAAATGCTCCATTGAATGTTTGTGTGCATTTTTCGCTATAAGCTAAATAGTTTACAACAGGGTCAGAGAATTCTCTTGTTATTTTCTTTAAATTATCATTATTTATTTTTGATACAAAGTTTTCAATTTCTTTAATATCTATTTTAGCATCTTGAGCTGCTTCTAACATTGAAACATAATGTGGGGAATAAGTATCTTCTTTTGTTTTTATATTTTTAGTTGCAATTTCACCATCTGCTAAATCTAAAAACAAATGGATGAACTCGTTATCTTTTTGAACAGCAAGAGAATTTCTTTCTTTTAATCTTCCTAACGCTAGGTGTAATAAAGAAAGAGTATTTCCATAGAAGCATACAGTAAATAGTAAACTAGCTCTAATCATGTTGTCTAGGACATGTTTTTCTTTAACTAACATGGATTCATGATTTGTGATAGAGTCAACTAAATTTACTAGCTTGTTATACTTCTTGCTGTTTTTAAAGTTTGTAGGAAAGTTAAGTTGTGCCATAATAGGGTAGAATACTCTGTCTCTTAAAAAAGGTTACTATGGACGAAGGTAGATTGAACTTAACTAGAGTTATGCTGACCTTTGGATGATTGCGTATAAATTTTTGAGTTTCAGGCTTTAATTGAATGCCCGTAACAAAGAAACCTGTTACTACTTTCTATAATGCTGGCCCACACCCCACACTGGACAAGTACCCACAAGTCTTTTAAACGATATCCTCTCCTAAACGGAGATGATTAAGAACTTCTCGCCTAGGTTATATCAACAGACAATTTTAGGCACTGCAGCAAGGGCGAATACTTTAGTGGTTTTACCTACAGGTATGGGGAAGACTGCGGTTGCATTTTTATTAGCAGCTCAAAGGTTACATCATTACCCAAATTCTAAGATTCTGATGCTTGCGCCAACGAAACCATTGTGTGAGCAGCATCTTGAGTCTTTTAAGAATCATCTTAATGTGAATCCAGATAAAATTGTGTTATTTACAGGTTCTGTGAAACCAGAAACGAGGGGTGAAATGTGGAAGGATGCGCAAGTTGTTGTGTCTACACCCCAAGGGTTGGAGAATGATATTATCAATCAGCGTATCAAACTTGAGGATGTTTCGTTGTTAATTTTTGATGAAGCACATCATGCAACAGGGGAATATGCGTATGTGTGGATTGCAGATAGATATGAAAAGACTTCTAAATATCCACGAATTTTAGGATTAACAGCTTCGCCTGGTTCGGATATGGAAACGGTGAAGGAAGTTTGTACAAACCTAAAAATTGAAAAGTTGGAAGTACGAACAGATAAAGATTCAGATATGAAACCCTACATCCAGGATGTACAGTTAAATTGGATGCCTGTAAAATTCCCTGAAGAATATAAGCTTGTACAAAAATATTTGAAAGACTGTAGGAAATCAAAATTATTAGAAGCACAACATTTGGGTTATTGTAATGATCCTGACGCACGTAAAACTGATTTGTTAAGTTTACAAGGAGAATTAATTAAAAAGATTTCTAGTGGTGAAAAAGATTTTGATGCGATGAGGGCTATGTCACTTGTTGCAGAAGCTTTGAAGGTTGAGCATGGTATCGAGATGTTGGAATGTCAAGGAGTACATCAATGTTATGAATATCTTGATGGGATTGTGAAGCAAGCTGTAACATCAAAAACAAAGGCTGTTAAAAATTTGATGTTAGATGCAAATTTTAAATCTGCGTTATATCATGCACAAAAGTTAGTTGAAAATAATGTGGAACATCCTAAATTAACAAAATTAAAAGAAATGCTTACTGATATTAAAGGTGATAAAAAAGCAATAATTTTCACACAGTTTAGAGATTCTGCAAATTTAATTGTGAAAAATTTAGAAGAGATGGATATCAAATCACATGTTTTTGTAGGTCAAGCTAAGAAGAAAGGTGTAGGGTTTAATCAGAAAAAACAGAAAGAAATATTGGATCAATTTAGGAATGGTGATTTTCAGATTCTTGTAGCTACTTCTGTTGCTGAGGAAGGTTTAGATATTCCAAAAGTAGATGAAGTTATTTTCTATGAACCTGTTCCTTCAGCGATTCGTGCAATTCAACGAAGAGGACGAACAGGACGATTAGAGAAAGGAGAAGTCACCATTTTAATGACTTCTGGTACGAGAGATGAAGGATACAAATGGAGTGCACATCATAAAGAGAAGAGGATGTACCGTAATTTAGATAAATTAAAAACAGATTTCACATCGGTACAAGAAAATCAGAATAAAACTTTAGACCAATTTATTCCTCAAAACCACGTTGTTACAATTGTTGCAGACCATAGAGAAAAAAATAATCGAGTGGTTAAAGAATTAATTGAAATGGGTGTTTCAGTTAAAACAGAACAATTAATATCTGCAGATTATGTTGTTTCAGGAAAAGTAGGTGTGGAATTGAAAAAGATTCCAGATTTTGTTGCGTCAATTATAGATCGGCGTTTATTGGATCAAATGAAAGATCTTAAATCAAATTTTGAGAAACCTATTCTTATTATTGAAGGCGAGGAAGATATGTATTCCATTAGAAAAGTCCATGCGAATGCAATTCGTGGTATGTTGGCTTCTATTGCACTTGGATTTAATATCCCAATTCTTCATACTAAAAATCCTAAAGATACTGCCGCCTTACTTGCAGTGATGGCGAAACGTGAACAGGATACAGGAAGAACATATTCTTTACATGCAGGGAAACCAACATCTGAGAAAGAACAGCAAGAGTTTTTTATGTCTTCAATTCCCAATATGGGTTTAGTGAATGCATCTAGATTACTGGAACATTTTGGATCCATTAAATCTGTGGTAGCGGCATCAGTTGAAGAGTTAGTAAAGATTGAAGGTATAGGTAAGAAAACAGCTGAAAGATTGGTTGACTTTTTTGAGAAAGAATACGAAAAAGAAAAAAAATAAGAAACTAAAAAGTTTCTTTTTTGAAAAGTACTTTTTCTAAACTCCATTTACCATTTCCATGATATAATACTACCAGGAATGCTGCGAAAAAGAGTAAAGCTAGTTCTCCACCATTATTTAATGGGTTGAATCCACCAGGAATATGCATATAGAAATATGCTACGAGCATTTCAAGACCAGCAATTAAGGCTCCTAATCTAGACCATAATCCAAATACTAACATAATTCCTACAGCAAATTCTATTACTCCCGCAACTCCCATCAAACTCATCAATGGGGCTGCTTTTGCACCAAATAATTTTCCCCATCCATGAAGAAAAAACATTAACCCAACAATTACTTTAAAAATTCCATAAAGAATATCTTCTTTTCCTTTAACATATTTTTTAATACACATAATATCACCTCGTTATAAGATAGTATTAGTAGAATTGGTTTATATTTCTTGCGGTTTTATCCTAAGTGGGGAAATAAGAATCCAACTACATTTGTGATTTTTTTGAATCCCAACTCATTCATAATTTCACATGCTTTTTCTGACCTTCCACCTGAACGGCAATGGACAAGGTAAACTTTATCCTTATCTAATTTATTTAATTCTTCTTCAAAGGTGTTCATGTAAAAATCAATGTTGATTGCATGTTCTAAATGGTCTAATTCAAATTCTCCGGGTGTTCTAACATCTAGAATCACAAAATTTGGATTTTCCTTTTCTCGTGTAATCAATTGTCTTGCTTCTTCTGGGCTTACTTCTTTCATTGTTTAACTTTTCCTGTTTGCCATGCTTTTAATAATAACCGCGCAGCAGCTTCAATATCTGGTGATCCACCTTTAGACATTTTTTTAAATTTTAATGCAAGTTTTTCTAGGAATTCTTCTTCATCGTTTTCGTGAATATCAAAATGTTTTTGTAATACTTCTTTCTTCTCTTCAATCAATTTCAATGCTGAAATTTCTGGATCTTTAATTTTACTGTAGTCAACAGCGCCTGTTTTTCCAAATTTTTCTGTATTTTTTTCCATGTCTGGAAATACTCCTGGTGTGTCTAAAACAACAATTTTTGCATCCACACGTACTTTTTGGACACCTTTTGTGAACCCACTTTCAGAAGATGTACGTGCTTTACCTCTTCCTGCTAATGCATTGATAAGAGAAGATTTCCCTACATTTGGATATCCTACAACACCAACCGTTGTATTTTTTCCTTTTGATAATTCAAGAATCTTATGTTTTAACATTGTTGTGCCAAGATGATCCTTACTTGAAATAAAGATGGATGGTTTTAGTTTTTTCTTTGCAGCTTCCAAATCTTGCTTTTTTACTAAATCACATTTATTAATCACATAAAGAATTTTCTTCCCATACTTTTCTATTTTTTTTTCAATTTCAACATTTCTTGTTTCATTGATATGCCTTGCATCAAGTACTTCTATTACGATTTCTGATTCTTTAAGTACAAGGTTGACGTGTCTCCAATATGATGGCATATATCTGTTTCAGCGTATAAACTTATAAATATTCCCTATGGTTTGTGTATTTATGGCATTTTCAAAGAAATTTCCCAAAGATGTAGAAGGAAGCAATTATCCTGAATGGAAAGAGATTATTCTCACAGATGAGGAAGAAGGACAGGCAGAAGAAGAAGCAAGACGTGAGCAGTTTATGTTATTAGATGAATGTTTACGTGAAGCTAAGTCTCTTGCGATTAAGAATCAAGTGAATGATGATGAAAACGTGGTTACGTTAGCTTTAGGATTATTTGATAAACGTGCGTCTCATGTTGTATTTGTAAAAGAACATAAAGCAAAAGAGAAGTTTGATAGAATGTTTAAAAGATAATTATTTCTTCTTCATTGCTTGCAATAAAACTTTCTCAAATTTTTCTAAATCTTCAATAGCCTGGAAGAATAATGCATGCCTTCCTTTACTGCTTACTAAATATCCACCTAAAAATAATTTGTCTAACTTATGTAAATCAATATCCCTTAAAGATATTTTTTCTTTACTTGTTTTAAATTTTGTTTTTCGCGTAATATGTAAATGATTATCTTTTACTTCATATGTTTCTTGTACTTGACGAATTTTTTGAATTAAACTAGATACTAATACATAAATTGCAATGAATAAAATAGTTAATAGGATTGATGGCCAGAAACCATCTACGTTGAAAATTGCAACAATGAATATTAAGATTGCGATAATTCCAACTGAAAGTGATTCTAAACGCATCATATAAAATTCACTAGTTGGAAAATTCCATTTTACAACACTTGTTGATTTGGGTGCTGTGTTCTTTGATTTTTTTTTAATTATTTTTTTTATTACCATTTTATTATTTCATTAAAGGTGCTTTTGTCGTGCTAATAATTGCTGCGATGAACATTGCTGCAAAGACAACCATTAACGCGATTGCAAAATTTGTACTTAGAGGTAATACAAGGTATGCTGTTACAAGAAAACCTACAATTGCAAGAATCATAAAACTACCAGGAGAAGGTTTTGGAACCCATTTAACAGGCCAATCACTCTTTTTAGATTTACGTTTTGCCATTAATTACCTCTTTTTAATGTAGTTAGAAATATTTACGCGTTTATAAACTTTGCCACAACCTTCTTTGCTTTCTCACGATTTTTATGATGTTCTTTTAGGAAGGCTGTCATTTTTTCAATAAGAATATTTTTAAGTTCTCCAGATAACAATTTACCTGAAGTATAATCATCATAAATGGTTTGTAATTTCTTGTCATCTGGCTCCATGCCATAAAGAAGCATTTGGTATGCAACATCCACATCTGGATTCCCTCCTTTTTTACGATGTTCTTCTAATGTAGCGCGTCCTCCAGAGAATGCATACTTCTTTATTTTCTTTGCGACTTCTTCAGGTGTTTCTGATAATGCAATGTATGAATTTTCATCAGAAGAAGACATCTTTCCACCTTTTAATCCTGGCATGAATTTGTGATACGTAGAACTTAATGTTTTGAATTTATGTAATTTTATTCTTTTGGATAAATCTCTTGCAAGACGTAAATGCGGATCTTGATCTGCACCGACTGGTACAACAACAGGAAGCGGGTTGTCAAATTCAGGAAGTTGTGGGTGTAACATGTCTGCTGCTTGTAATAAGGATGCAGATAGTTTTCCTGGTGAAACTTCCCCATAAATTGCTTTAAATTCATTATATGTTACATGTCGCCCTAACATATTTGCAAGGCTGTAATAGGCAGATGCTTTGATCCCATCTTTAGAGCGTTGAGATTGAAAATAAAAATCACATTTTTTTAAATCTAAACCTAAAGCTACGTAATTTAAGAGATATTCTTCTATCCCAGTTTTATGTAATTCTTTGAGATTATCATTTCTAGAATTATATGCTTCAACATCTGCAACGGTAAGATAAATTTTTGCGCCTAAATTTTGATAGAATACAATTTGGTCTGCGACCATTTTATGTCCAAAATGAAATTTACCTGAAGGCATTAATCCTGTCATCATTGCAAAACGTTTTTTATTCTTGATTGTATCTATGATGCTGGTAAAATCTCTATGTGCAAAGATAAGACCTCTTCTAAATAAAACATTATCTTGAAATACTTTTGGAAGACCCTTCATCGGTTGAAGTCCGAACTTTGTAATCAATTGTTCATAATCAATTGTCCCTGAAACTTCCCATGGTGTTACTTTCATAATTTTGGGAAAGGATTAATTGTTTATATACTTAACGTTAAATTAAAATTTCCTCTTGTTTATCGTATTATCTGACAGTGTAAACTTATCGGTTACTCCAGAGACCATAACCGCTCGCTACGCAAGCGAACACGGTATCTTACGCC
>JABMOA010000139.1 GCA_013204355.1 Candidatus Woesearchaeota archaeon
GTATTAACGCCAGCTAGTAAAATCAAAATAGGAACAGTTACCTATTCATTGAATGATGAAGGTGTGACAGCAGGAAAAGAAGGTGGAGTATTCTTAGAAATCTCTAATGCAAACCCTGTGCTTCTAAATAAAGATGTGGTGTGGTTAGATGAGATTAATAAGAACAACCATTTATTTTGGTATCAAGGTACAAAGAATGGTGTGAAAACTGTGTCAATACAACCTATTGTTATCATTGATTCTAATGTGGTAGAATTAGATGATTGGAGTAACATATTAGACAAAGCAAAAGATGCAAAATCAAAAGCGTTATATTGGCAAGGAGAATATTTTGAATTTGTTGGAGATAAATCTCTCAGTAGCTTTTCTTTACGATCAATCCCTGAAGGAAATACATATCCTATTCAAAATTTTAAAGAAGGTACAAATTTCCTTAGCAACGGAACGTTTGCATTCAAGGAACATTTACTTTTCGCAGAACAAACACCTGCACAAGATATTACAAAAGCATCTTTGAAATTAACACCTGTTACATACAACCTACTTACATCTGCTGGATTGAACACAACAGCGGCCTCAGCATATAAATCTCCTTTATCTTTTGTAACAACTGTTGGTGGTCCATTATATAGTATCAGTTATTCCAAAGTTAACAACAACGACAACAACTTATTTATTACAGGAAGTTTATTTTCTCCTTTAAAATTATTCCTTAAGATGGCTCTTCCTGAAGGGAAGCCTACAAAAATCTTATTCCCAGATTTAACAACAGCTACAATTGAAGTATTAAATACAACAACGTCAGAAATAAAAATTACAAAATGAAACGAAAAACCCCCACAAAAAGTACATCACAGAAAAGTGTGAAACATGTAACACCAGATAAACCTGCAAGGAATCATCATCATATTCTTCCAATCGCGTTATCTCTTATATTGTTACTTGCGGTGTTTATAGGTATGACACATTTCTATGGTATTAGTTCTGTGGGGAAGGCCGATTATGTTACAGAAACTCCTACACTACCGTTTGAATTAGATTTACTTGGTTCAAAAGAAGTTGCATTTGATAAAGTTTCATCTTGGTCATTTATTGTGACAACTTCTAATGAAACTGATCCTGTGCAATATGATGTTCAAACACAAATTGCGAAAAATGGTGCGCTGAATTATCACGTGAAGCAAGGTTCTACAATTAGTGCACAAGGATTACTTGATGAGAAGTTGTTAAGTTCTACGCCTTTATATTTAGATACTGATGACCAGGTGGATGTAACCTTCAGTGTTGCAAATGCAAAAATCAGAGTGACAAATGGAAACTTTGTGGAACCAGAAGCTGCTGCAATTCATGCACTTGATAGTAATAAGAAAGAATTAACATCAAAAATATTTGATGCTGAAAAAGAAAAAGAAATTAAAATGTATTTCACAGCACTTGCAGAAGCACAACCAAAGTTGGAAGCGTTCTGGAAGCAAGGCACAAAATTAATTCCAATTACAGCAGAATTTGTAATTAAAGAAACAAGTACTAAAAATGCTGAAGCAGAATTTACATGGACACCTACAACAGATGGTGTACAAACATTAGTAATTAAAGCAATTGTGGGGAATAAAGAATCTACAGAAGAATATAGATTCACGGTTGGAAATTTAATTTATGAATTAAATGAAACAAATATACCAGGATTAGTCATTAGAAAAACAGCAACTGGTTATAGTTATGATATCACCTTACGTGCAACGAAGAGTGGTCAACCTGTTTCTTTACCTTGTGGAACTTTTGATTTCGCGTTTGATGGTAATGAAAAATTTCAATCTATCTCTACATGGGATGATAATATTTCACAATTTAAACCAGGTGTTCCCTCAGAATTTACAATCCTTGAATCAGGACATGGTTATCTTATAAAATTAAAAGAAATTGAGCCTTTAACTTTATCCGGTTCATGTACCATTACGCCTTTAGAACTCCCATCATTCTCTGATGTACCTTCTTTGAAGCAAGGGTTTAATCTTATCGCAGCTAAAGGAGATAAGTCTGTGGAATTTAGTAAACTAAAAACTCCTCCTGGAATGACTATTGATGCAACGTATGTTATTACAAATGAAAAAGCTACGGCTCAAACAATTACAGAATTACAACCAGGAAAGGTCTATTGGGTGGTTGTCAAATGAATAAATTAATGATATATGGGATTGTACTTTTATTTATGTCAGTGTTTGTTGCAGCTGAAGTACCATCTTTTGAAAACCATCAATTCTATGGTAACATCTATTATGATAATCTTGCAACTGGACCAAAAGAAGTGATTGCAAAAGTAGGTTTAGATACATATACATCTAAAATCACATCTATCAGTTGTCCTAAAGATCAAAAATATTGTACTGCAAAATACGGGTATGAAGCAGATAACATTTTACGAGTCCAATCAGCAAAAGGAAATAAAATTTCATTTTTCTTAGATCAAAAATCAATTAAAGATGTGATGTATGAACCAGATAAATCTGAGCA
>JABMOA010000140.1 GCA_013204355.1 Candidatus Woesearchaeota archaeon
TTCATGTATCTTGGATCTTCTTTCAATTTTTCTTCAAGATCTTTCTTTGTTTTTTCTATTTGAATTGGATTTTCTTTTACAGTTCCGTTATTTAATTTATGGTATACAAATTCTCTAAATGATTGGTTTGCTTTAATTCCTAATGGTGTACTAAATATTGAAAATCCTGTTGGACCAATTTTTGTTAAATATTCAACAGTTGTACTTGTATCTATGCCTTTTCCCTCGCAATAACCAATATATGCACCAGAAGTTACTGCTGCTGCATTTAAATTAATATAAATACCTATCTTATCAATTGAAATCATTTAATATCTATTCTACAGTAGTCACTTTATAAAATTTATGAATTTATTATTACATTTCATCAGGATCTATTAACACCTTAGGTTCCATATCCTCACTTGTACCCCCAAAATTCCGTAACCTATTACTAAACTCAAGAAGCGCATGATGAAATTCTTCAACAGTGAAATCAGGGAAATATGTTTTTGTAAAATAAAGTTCTGCGTAAGTAGCTTGATATGCCATAATCCCTGAAGTTCGTTGTTCCCCGGATGTACGTATGATTAAATCAGGAGGAGGAATCTCTTTTGTATCAAGATGCTTAAGAAATTCTTCTTCTGTGATGTTAGTTGAAGGCAATTTATTAATAGCACGAATAATTTCATCACGTCCATTATAATCAAGGCAGAGTTGTATTCTAAATTTATTATTTTTTGTTTCTTCTTCCATTGTTCTGAGAATAGAAACGACAGTTTCAGGAAGACGATCTTTCCTTCCTAAATGTGTAATACGAATATCATGTTTTTTACATTCTTCTAGGAGAATTGGAAATTTTTCTTTGAAAAGTATGAATAATATTTCGTTTTCGTGTTTTGGCCGTGTCCAATTTTCTGTAGAAAACAACCACAAACTTAGATATTTGACATCATTTTCTTTAGCACAATTAGATATTTCAATAAATCGTTCAATATTAAATGCACGTTTATGACCAACATATCCCTTCCATCCTTTTTCCTTGGCCCATCGTCTATTTCCATCAGGGATAATTACAACATGCGTTGGCGTTTTTTTAATATCCTTTTTTTTAATAGATTTTGCAAGATTATAGAAACATTTTGCCTGATCAACGATAAAGGAATCCTTTTTGACAATTAAAAATTCTGTGTATACTTTAGTTGGTTTTGTCCATCTGATTATTACTTCTTTTATTGATGCGGCAACTGGACCTATTTGTGCAATAGTAGTAAAGTTTAGAATATCTTTTTTTTCACCTTGTGCAATAGCAAATACAGTTCCATCTGGTTTATTTTCAACAAAACCAGTAAGTTTGAGTTTTTCTGCTTCAGTTTTGATAAATTTACGAAATTGAACGCCTTGGACCCTTCCTTTGATATTAATGTGAACTTCCATTATGATAAACTTTTGAATATTTCTTTATAAATTGTGTGGAATAAAACTATTCTTCACACAAACCTTTCAAAATTAAAAATTTTGGAAGGTCCCGGAAAATCATTATTTTCCGTTACCTTTTAATATAACCTCTTTCTCAACAAGAATATGGCAGTATGTGAAATGTGTGGCGCTTCTGGATCTTTACTAAATGTAGATGTAGAAGGTGTAGAATTAAAAGTTTGCCCAAAATGTACCAAATATGGTACTGTTAAAAAAATATCTTCTTACCCATCCCCTAATAAACCATTCACAAAATCCCTTCAGAAAGAAGAAGGCCCGACTTTAAAGATAGTTGAAAATTATTCCAGTTTAATCCGTTCTGCAAGAGAAAAGAAAGGCATGTCCCAAGAAGACTTTGCAAAATTCCTTAATGAACGCGAATCAGTTGTATCCAAATGGGAACAAGGTGTCATGAAACCACGAATTGATATTGCACGAAAGATAGGAAGAATTCTTTATGTCAACTTAATTGAAAAAGAATCTGAAAAAAAACCATTTGAACAAGAGAAATCTAAAGCAGATGGCATGACCTTGGGTGATTTTATTAAAAAACCGAGAAGAAAACTTTAACACTTTTTTAAAATAGTTCGTTACCTCACTATATTAAAGTTCGGAAAAGGTAGTTTTTTAAATAATAGTCTGGGGGGAGAATTGTTTGTTTATTGTGATTCTTTGAAAAATGGAGGAATATTTACTTAAAAAAATAGACGGCCATCTGATGTTGCGGTTCCTGGAGATGAGTGTCTCATTTGAAACAAAAATTCGTCAAGATATTTTTGCTCAACCGAATAAAGTGTAATCCTTTTTGCACGACAACCTATATTCCAACGTTTTCCTCTCTCCTCTTTTGTTGTTACTTTATCACCTATGGAATAAGGAAACTCTTTATCAATTAAAGACGCTAAGTCCAAAATTCCTTTTGTTAAATCACCATCTAAACCAATAGGTAAAATACTTCTACCAATTTTTACGCTTCTCTCTGGTGTATAATGCGAACCTTTTCCTTCTTTTTCAATATAACAAACCAGATGACCCTCAACTTCTGCACTACAAAGTATTGCATCTACACGAACTTGATAAACTAAGGAATAGGTTTTCGGTTTATTATTATCTTCTGTCATTTTGATTCACTCCTTTAGGAGGGTACCAATCCCTTATTTAAACAATTGTGGCGTATAACCACACCAAAGTATTTATATATACTCAAACTAATTTATCATAAAATGGAGTTCAAACAGTTAGAATTATTAGGATTAACGAAGGGGGAAATAAGAGTCTATTCTGCTGTTTTAAATTTAGGTTTATCTTCTGTCAATGCCATTCATAAAAAGTTGGGCTTAGAACGACGAACGATTTACGATACAATCAACAAACTCATGGAAAAAGGTTTTCTTACGAACATTAAAGAGAAAGGAAAAAACTATTACAACTGTGCACCATTAAGTAAGATAAAAGAAGAAATAACCAAGAAGAAAGATGAACTAGAGAAATTTGAAAAAATAATTCCTAAAATGGAACAGATTTATGCTTCTTCTAAACAACCAACAAATTTTGAAATTTTTAAGGGAAAAGAAGGGATAAAAGCTATTTTTGAAGATATGTTAAAATATAAAGTGAATTATTTTATTGGTGGAAGATGGTATATTACAACAGAAATGCCCATTTATTGGAAACATTACAACAAACGAAGAATTAAGAAAAAAGTAAGATGGGTTAATTTAATTCTCCATGATTCACCTAAGTTAACTACAAAACGATTCATAGAAATTAAGACGCTTCCAAAAGAATTCAGTGGAACACCTTCAATCATATTTATTTATGGAAATAAAGTTGTAAATGTTTTATGGGGAAAAGAGTTACTTGCCTTTTCTATTGAAAGTGAAGACATTGCGGAAAACTACAGGAAGTATCAAAAGTATCTGTGGGATAACATAGCGAACTAAAAAACCATCCCTTTTTCAATCATATAAACAATCTACCCCAAAATATTCTAAACAAATGACTCTCTAATGATTAAAGGAGACTATCACTCAAACAACCTTCTCAAAAGCAACACATTCTTCAACAACATCGCCCATTTGCTTAAACTCTTCACAAACAGTTCCCATCAATTGCTTTACAGGTTGATGGCCACTATAGGTTTTTCCATTTACAACTAAAGAAGGATATTCTGTAACTTTATGGGAAGACAATAAAATAGGAATCATTGGTTCATGTTGGAACGTTGAATCAAATGAAAATACAAGTAACTTGGCACCAAATTTCTTCTTGAGATACGCTAAAATGTCGCCTTGTGTGTCTTGATTGTTTTCATCATAGAAATATACTACTTTCACACTATCTCTGGAACATTTCAAATCAATTTCTTGAGATGTAAGTAAAAATTGAATTTCTGTTAAGAAATAATCTTGTAACTGCAAATCAAACTCTTCTTGATTGAATACAGAATTTTTATCATATTCTTGGACTGTTTCCATTTTAAGTGCAAGTTGATTGATATTTTCTTCTAAAACTTTATTTAACGTCTTACAATCAGCTTGACCAGAATCAATATATTGTTGTTGTAATTGGATACTACGAAGATTAACTTTTTCCTTCAATGCAATTTGTTTGGAATCTTCTAAACGAACGTTATCTAAGGTAAAACCAAGAA
>JABMOA010000149.1 GCA_013204355.1 Candidatus Woesearchaeota archaeon
ATCCAACACTACATCGACGCGGCCGTACTGGCGCAGCAAGCTGGTTTCGACTTTGTGGACATCAAACATTGCCACGGCTATCTCCTGCACGAGTTCCTCAGCGCACGCAGCCGACCTGGGAAGTTCGGTGGGAGCTTTGAAAACCGCACACGTATTCTTCGCGAAGTGGTTGCCAGGATTCGCGCCAGCGGCAATTCGATCGACATCGGTGTTCGGCTGAGCGCGTTTGATTTCGTACCGTTCAAGCCCGATCCATCTCAGGCCCAACCCGGCAAACTGGGGCCGGGCATCCCAGAGGAGTTCAGTGATTGCCTGCCGTATGATTGCGGCTTCGGGGTGGATCGCGACAACCCGGTTGAATATGATCTGACCGAGACCTTCCAGTTCGCCGACCTGTGTGCGGAACTGGGTGTGAAAGTGCTGAATCTCTCCGCCGGTTCACCCTACTACAATCCGCACATCCAGCGCCCCGCCGCGTATCCGCCGAGCGATGGCTATCAACCAACCGAAGATCCGCTCGTCGGCGTCGCTCGGCAGATCAACGTCGTTCGCCAGATCAAGGAACACCTGGCGAAGGCTCAAGGTCCAAGGTCCACGGTCCAAGGTCCGATCATTATCGGCTCCGGCTATTCCTACCTTCAGGAATACCTGCCGCATGTTGCTCAACACGTCATCCGCCAGAGTTGGACTGACATGATCGGTCTGGGACGCGTTGTCCTGAGTTACCCCAACATTCTCGCCGACGGCATGACCAGCGGAAAACTGGCTCCGCGCCTGATTTGTCGTACCTTCAGCGATTGCACAACCGGCCCGCGCAACGGACTGATCAGCGGGTGCTTCCCGTTGGACGATTACTACAAGGTGATGCCGGAAGCAACGGAGCTAAAACGCCTAAAGAAGGCGGATTGATTCCATCTGAAATCCGCCTTAGCGGCGACGGACGAAACCAATTGCAGCCAGACCAAACAATGCCAGGACTGCGGTCGATCCACCATCAGGCACACCCGTTGGAGGGTCCACCGATTCCAAGAGAGATATGACCGAAAGTTGTGGATGAGGGTTGGGCGGGTGCGCCATTCTGGGGTTGCTAAAATCCAAGAAAGGACACCGCAAAATGAACACACCCACCCAAAACTCAAACTCCCCGATCATCGATCTCAATGCAAG
>JABMOA010000141.1 GCA_013204355.1 Candidatus Woesearchaeota archaeon
AGTTAATATTGACCCACAGGAAACAAAAAGCGTTATTGAATTTTCAAAATGGCTCGAAAAACATACAATAAATACTGAAACCATTGTATTTAAGAAGTTCAATGTTGAGATTCCCGATCTTGATAAACGAGTTAATCTGCTTTTAGAATTACTACAGGCATCAATAAAACCTTTAAATGAATCTTACGATCATTCCAGTTTTAGGAACACTTTTAATGAAGTTTTTAAAACTGAAAATGGAAATGTAAAAAAAGTAACTATCAAAGATTTACAAGATAAAATAAAATACATCGATCAAGAGTATTTTAAAGGAAACCAATCCAAGAAGGAAGAAATTGAAAAGGAAATCAAATTTATTACTCAAAAACAAATCAGTCGATTGAATGAAATTCAAGAACGATTAACAGTTATTTTCAAAACTTATAAAAGCCAAATTAAATCCCATAGAGAATTAGTAGCTAAAAGAATTGAATTACCCTTCTTTATTTATTCAAGTAAAATATTACAAAATTTTGAAAAGGGTTCTGGCATTTTTATCCGATTTGGGCCTTTGAAAACTGAGAATCTGAAATTTACGCAAGGAACAAACACTTCACATGATGTTCTGCACTCAATGAGTTCAGGTCAGATATCAGCCCTTGTCATTGCTTTTACTTTAGCAATGAATAAAGTGTTTGATAAAAGTAATTTCGGGATACTTTTAATTGATGACCCTACGCAAACTATGGATGAAATAAATATGGCATCACTTGTTGATTTATTGCGAAATGAATTTGCCGAAAAACAAATAATACTTTCAACACACGAAGACGATATTTCTTCTTATATGAGATTTAAGTTCCATAATCACGGAAAGCGAACTAAATCAATAAACATGAAAGATATTCAATATGTAAGGTCTCAACTAAATTAGTTCTAATGAAAAATCAAGCTCAAATAAAATGCCCTAATTGCGGAACTTCAATTGATGTTCAAGATATTCTTGCTCATCAGTTAGAGGATGAAATAAAGCAAAAATATCAAAGCCAGCTAGCCGAAGAGAAAAAGAAATTTGAATCGGAATATGAAGGTCTAAATAAAGCCAAGGAGGAGTTTGAGCAGAAGAAAAAACGTGAAAACGAATTATTTCTTGAAAAGGTAGAGCAACAACTCAAAGAAGATACGAAAGCTATTGAGATCAAATTAAAGGCGAAAATTCAAGAAGAACAATCTGAACAACTTAAAGCATTACAAACGGAACTGAACGAAAAATCTGAACAGGTAAAAGAATTAAATCGTTCTAAGGCAGAAATAGAAAAATTAAAACGAGAAAAATCCGAATTAAAAGATGCTGCAGAAGCAGAAGCTCAAAAAAATCTAAATGAGATCTTATTAACTGAAAAGGAAAAGATAAAAAAGTCCGAAGAGGAGCGAAACGAGCTGCGTTTCAAGGAACTTCAAAAGCAGCTAGAAGATCAGAAAAGATTAACTGAGGAAATGAAGCGTAAGCAAGAACAAGGCTCTATGCAATTACAGGGTGAAGTTCAGGAGTTAGCAATTGAGGAATGGTTAGCTAATAATTTTCCTCTGGATACGATAGATGAAATAAAGAAAGGTGTTCGTGGAGGCGATTGTATTCAGATAGTCAATACAAGAACTCACCAAAATTGTGGGTCAATTTACTATGAAAGTAAACGAACCAAGGATTTTCAACCAAGTTGGATTGAAAAGTTTAAAAATGATATTCGTGACCAAGGTTCAAATATAGGAGTGTTAGTTACGGATGCTATGCCATCTGATATGGATAGACTGGGGATGAAAGATGGCGTGTGGATTTGTTCTTATGATGAATTTAAAGGCTTGTGCTTTGTTTTACGTGAATCTATCATTCAAATCAGCAATGCTATTGTAATCCAAGAAAACAAAGGTGATAAAATGAGTATGCTCTATGATTTCTTAACCAGTAATGAATTTCGATTACAGATAGAGGCGATTGTAGAAGGTTTTACCCAAATGCAAACAGACCTTGAATCGGAAAAGCGTTCCATTATGGGGCATTGGAAAAAACGAGAAAAGCAAATTCAGAAAGTGTTGTTGAATACCAACTACATGTACAGTTCCATCAAAGGGATTGCCGGAAATGCGATACAAACTATTCCTGCTTTGGAATTGCCTGAACCCGATTTAGATGATGAATAATATGCAGCTATCATTTGATGAAATAACGGATGGAGACCAATTTGAAGATTTGGTTGCGGATTATTTCCGGAAGCTCAAAGATGAGCCAGAAAACAATATTACAAACGTAGAAGTACTCCAGAGTGGTGTAGGAACTGATGGAGGACGTGATATTTTAATTGAGTTAGATCTGTCGGATGACATAAAAATATTTAAACGCAAATGGGTTGTTCAGTGCAAATTTCATAAAGACACTATTTCGCCTGGGAAAATTAATTCTATAAACATTCCAACGCTAGTTCATTCTTATGGAGCTGCTGGATATTTACTAATCTGCAAATCTAGACCGACTTCAGGGTTGACCGAATTCTTTGAGAGATTAAACAAAGAATGCAAAGACAAATATCAATATGAATGTTGGAATGGCAACCAGTTCTTGAAAAAACTTTACGTGAGAGAAGATTTGCATCCAGTTTATTTTCCAAAGTATAATCTAAATATAAGTTCACTTAAACACAAGGCGTAATGAGAGCATTTTTATCATATTCATTAAACGACCAAGATCAGTTTATTCTGACATTGTTGTCAAGTGAACTGAGAAGGAAAAATTTTCAGATAACACAAAGCAATGACTTTAATTCTGAAATGAGTTCACTTACAAAAGTGAACATTAATAAGGCACAACTTTTCATTGGTATAATTACTGGTGACGGTTATGAAACACAAAGGGTTCAAAAAGAATGGAGATTGGCAAATGTAGCTAACATCCCCTCAATACTATTAGTTGAAGATAGTGTTCCTGTTGATCCTAATTTTAAATTTCCTTATATCACTTTTAGCCGGAACAATCCTCATTCTGCCGTTCAAATATTGAATAGAAAAATGGAGGTTATGAAGAATAAAACTAGCCAAGATTCAAACACCTGGGCATGGCTTCTTGGTGGGGCTGCGGTATTAGCAATAATTGGAATGTTGTCTAATGATGATTAAAATAATCAAGTATAAATATATAAGATAAGTAAATGGATATTGTTGGAAATATAGAGGTAAGAACAAAAGTATTGGAATACTGTTTGATCGTTGAAGACTCTATTAATTCGCTACTTATTACCTATTTGAAAATACCGGATAGGAACACAACAAAATTATTTGGAAAAAAAGCAGGTTTAAGTTTCAAAAACAAAATAGATCTTCTCTTTGATATTGATGTAATATCAAAAGATGAGCATCTCAATTTGGAACTTCAGATGAATTTTAGGAACAAATTTCTCCATGATATTTATGCAGACTCATATACAATTGTATTAACAGATTTTGATAATGGGATAATAAATAGATTCAAAAAACACCTAAATAATGAAAAAGCAAGCAGTGAAGACTCTTATAAGCAGGGCTATTTTAATCTCTTTCGTGCGAATAATCGTATGATACTCGAAAAATTTCAAAGTAGGCGGAAATCCATTGAACAAAAAGCTGATTTTGTTAAGCGTATTTTCAAGAAAGGAGAAAATACTACCGATCTATTCTTTGAATTCATGGATAAGATTCTAGAAGAATTAGAAAACACTCCATTGATAACAGAAGAGGTTATTCAACTATCGAGTAATATTAATTCATTGTGTGAAGAATATGGAGGATGCTTTCAAAAAAACAATCCTAATGATGACTCTGTTAATCTTTTAAATGAGATAAAAGTTATTCTTCATTAAATGAGAGTATGCCTCCAATGCTCCCAAATAATAACCATTGCCAACGTATCGAGCTTACAATAGCGAAGTAATGCCTGAGCATAGGCTTGTTTAATGTCTTCCTTGTTTTTGTTCAGGCCAAATAGCATATCCTCATAAGCCCTCATAGCTCCTGTACCTTCGTTTACTGCTTCTGCAGATTCCAATAGCTCAACAGGTGGCAAATTCTTGTATGGGTTCTCGATAACTCCGTTTTCATCTTTTGATAAGATGCTCAATTCAGCTTCAAAATTTTCTAGCCAGTTTATCGTTCGTTTTGATTTGTTTGCAGCAAGAACAGCTGGCAAAGTGACTTTTATAGATGTTCTGCCCTGCATCACTGGATGGAAATAAAAATCCAACGCCATTTTATTCATATCCACCATAGTACCAGTGCCTTTTGAATCAAACTTTACGATGTATTCCAGCCATTTTTCCAATGCAGGATTTGTGTGATTGTATTCCTCCATTTGGTAGTAGATGTTTCGTAAAGTGGTATTCTCATGTGGACTCCACATTAATACTGTTCCGGAATAACCAATTTGCTGCATCAAACTCTCTGCAAAAGCAAAACTTGGAAATGCCGGATCCAAATTCAACCATTCGGTAAGAACCGGCTCTTCTCCTGGGTTTTTAATGGTATGGC
>JABMOA010000016.1 GCA_013204355.1 Candidatus Woesearchaeota archaeon
AGAAAAATATTTTATGTTATCAAACCCTAATTGGGATACAACGTAACTTGCCCCTGCATCTACCTTCTTCTTTAAATTTAAGATATCAATTTCAATATTTGGAGCTTCAAAATGTTTTTCAGGATAACCTGCAACACCAATACAGAAGTTTGTTGGAGAAGCATTAGGTTCCTGTACAAGATAAATTCCATGATTCATATCGCTTATTTGATGAACTAAATCAACAGCAAATATATTTCTGGTTTTACCTTTGGGCACTGGTTTCTGATATCCATTCTTATCTCCCCTAATTGCTAACACATTGTCAATTCCTAAATAATTCAAATCAATCATTAAATCTTCTGTTTCTTCTCGGGTAAATCCTGTACAAAGAAGATGAGGAATAGCATCAATACCATATTTGTGTTGTATAACAGAACAAATACCTAAGGTTCCAGGCCTTTTTCTTCTAAGAACTCTCCGGTGTTTTCCATCTTCTAAATCAATATATTCAGCAACTGCTGCATGACTCGTTACATCAATAAAGGGAGGATTGTATTTCGCAATGTCTGCAATAACTTCTTCTAAATTAGAAAAATTTCCACCTCTTTTTGGTGGAATAATTTCAAAACTAATTAATGGTTCTGATGCTCTATTTAAATGTTCAATTACCTTCATTAATTGAATCTTGAAAAAATGAGGTTAAAAGTTTTCTGGAACTCAAAACACCTATTTCCTTGAAAACATAGAAAAACCTTATATTCTAAGTCCTATTTATTAATATAATGGACGTTGAAATACATTTAAACAAAAACGTGGACGAGAATGCGAGCATCTATTTTAATCTCGCAAAAAAAGCAAAAAAGAAACTAGAAGGTGCAAAGAAAGCGTTAGGCGATAGTAAGAAGGAACTTGCATCATTAGAAAAGAATGAAGAGAAGTTTCAATTGGAACAAGAAATAAAACAAGAGAAGAAACAACGTAAGAAAGAGTGGTATGAAAAATTCCATTGGTTTATATCTTCAGAAGATTTTCTCTGTGTTGGTGGAAAGGATGCTACTTCAAATGAAATGATTATAAAAAAGCATATGGAAAAAGATGATATTGTGTTCCACACAGACATGGCAGGGTCACCATTCTTTATTGTGAAGAATGGAAAAAATGCAACTGAGATCACGTTGAAAGAAACAGCACAAGCAGTTGGGGTATATAGTAGAGCATGGAAATTAGGTCATGCATCTGCAGATGTATTTTATGTAAAGCCAGAACAAGTTACAAAAGAAGCACAATCTGGTGAAAGTTTGAGTAAAGGAAGTTTCATGGTGTATGGAAAAACAGAATATTTACATCCAAAGTTAGAATATGCAATTGGGATTTTTGAAGATGAACAAGGAAATAAGGAGATTATTGGTGGACCTGTTGATGCTATAAAATATAAAACTAAAAATTATATTGTTGTTGTTGCAGGGAGAGATAAAAAATCTGCAATGGCAAAAAAAATCAAATCAAAACTGAAAGGTGGTGATTTAGATGACATCATTAAATTCCTTCCTGCTGGTGGTGTGGAGATGAAGAAATGAGTGAAGAAGCAAAATATTATCAAGGATTCTTATTAGCATTACGAGAACATACAGATCAATTTCTTATTGATGGACCAAAGTATCAACAAGCATTTATCAAAGCTATTGATGGAACAGATTTAGAAGCAGATGTTGACCTAGCATTTGGAACATCTGGAGCAGCAGGCCGTTTAATTCTTGAAGGAATGGCCGGTCTTCTTCTTGCATCTGATTGTAGATGGAGAACAGGTTACCTTCAGATTAGTAAAACAGATGCAGCAAGAGAACTTGAAGGGATGGATCAAGCTGAAGTTTACAGAAACTCTGCACGCATATTCTGGGAAGAATTACGAAACTAATATAAAGAAATCAAAGTCACGTAATCACATGTATAAAAGTGATATTACAAGATATTTTCTAGAAAATCATTCTCTTGATGGTGCACCTAATGTTGAAATGTTAAGATCCATAGATGAGATTCAAAATGGAAGTATAATCTATTTTTCATGCTTCACAAATACAGAACTTGCCACAATTGAAATTGAAAGGATGCGACATTGTTTAACCCACATTATATTAGATAAAGGAAAGTTTCTTTCTGAAAGTAGCAGTTCAAAATTCGGAACATCATTTCCAAAAGACCCCTTGACACTACCAGAACGCTATCTTAAAATATATCCAGAAGATATTGGAAAAAGAGGAATTTATCACACTAAACCTTTTTAAAGAATTTAGGATTCTAAGATATTATGCCCCTATCGTCTAGCTTGGATAGGACGCAGGATTGCGGTATCAAGAATCCTGATGTAATCATCCTGTAACCGGGGTTCAAAATTCCATAAGGAAATGAAAGTCCTCGTGGGGGCATACTTTTTATCTAAACTTCTTAACATCAATTCCTAAATCCTTTGGACCAAAACCCAACGGAAGAAGTTCTTTAATCGTTGAAATAATAATTTTATCTTTTTTTGTAGATGACATGATTACTTCCAAATCTTTTCCAGAAATCTGAGATAATTCAAATAACATCTGCCGACACACGCCACAAGGAGAGGTTACATCTTTTGTATCAAATGTTTCTCCTTTAGCAATAATTGCAACTTTATCAAACACTCTTATGCCTTTGGCATTTGCGGATACGATTGCAGATCTTTCTGCACAGATGGTTGCACTATATCCTGCATTTTCAACATTTGATCCTGTGAAAGTTTTGCCATCTTGTGATAAAAGAGCAGCACCAACCATGAAATGAGAATAAGGATTGTATGCTGTCTTCATTGCTTTTTCAGCAGCATCTAATAACTTTCTTTGAATTACTGATAATTTTTCATAAGTGATATTTTTCATATCTGAGAATTTGAGGTTTTATTTAAAAATCTATGTATTATAAAGGCCGCGTCCGGAATAGAGTGTTTTTGTATACTGCCTGCAAGAGGCGCATTTTTTACGAAGAAAAAAATCTACGCGCCGGCAT
>JABMOA010000142.1 GCA_013204355.1 Candidatus Woesearchaeota archaeon
ACCCATATCTAACAGAACAACTTCATCATCAACTTTAATTGCAACAGAATTTCCTTCCGTTCTGGAGAACCCTCCGATTGTACAAATTTCAATAGGCATATCCTCAATAGAACTTATAAGTTTAAAAATGTTCGGATTACTAAAAAAAGAAAAAATAACAATTATTCATATTAATCTATTACAAATAATTTTTTTTAAAATATAAAATTACACTTATTTTTTAAGATTTTATTAAAAGAAAATATGCGGACGGCAGGACTTGAACCTGCGAAGGCACTAAGCCAATGGATTTTGAGTCCATCCCATTTAGTCTGAAATCCTGATTTTAAACTTATGAAAATCTTGATTTTCAGTTGACCACTCTGGCACGTCCGCGTGAAGTATATCACTAACGAAGTAACTATTTTATAAAAGTTTCCACTTGAATTGAAGTATCCCCCATATTTATATAAGGTAATACTTTTCTAATATCTATGAAGAAGTTATATATTTTAGTTATTTTATTACTCCTACCTCTAACATATGCAAATGTAGAATTTGAATTTCAAACTCCTTTAGGGGAAGATCTTTCTAAACATATTGTTACATTACAATATGGGGATAATGTGCAGAAAGCAGTTTTAGATTCAAAAATATATGGTTTAACACTTCCAGATGCAACGTATAATTTTGAAGTAATTGTAGATAATCCTTTAACACCCACCCCAGATTATTTTGGGAAAAAAAATGTTATTTTAACATCAGCTTTCAAAGAACGATTTCTTATTTTTCCAATTGGTTATGTACAAGGAACTGTTTTAGATGAACAAGGAAATTTAGTTTCTAAAGCTGAACTTCAATTTTCTTGCTATACTGCTAAAGACGTTTCATTTCCCAAAATAGTTGATAAAACAGGATTTTTTGCAATTCCTAATTTCCCAGAAGGCAAATGTATGCTTATAGCAAATGATGGATATCTTGCAGGAAGGACGGAATTTTTAGTACAGAAAGGTCAACCTACAGAAGTGAAGGTTGTTTTAAATGAGCCATTAGGTAATTCTTTGTTAATCTGGCCTTATTTTCTTGTAATTTTAATAATATTTTTAATAGGATTTTACTTTAAAAAAAGAAGAAAAACAATCTCAAAACCGAAAGATTATGTAGAAAAGAGATATAATAATTCAGAAACAATTCTCAAAACACTTTCAGAAAAAGAGAAGAAAGTAGTTTTTTTTCTATTAGAAAACAACAATAAATCATCTCAATCCAAGATAAGACATGCAACAAGAATTCCCAGAACAAGCCTTTCAAGAGTTCTTCAGAAACTTGAACGAAAAAACATCATTACAATAGAAAAACACGGAAAACTCGTTACAATTACATTAACTGATTTCTTTTTAGGCAAATAAGCTGTTTGGGCATCATTCTCCAGTTTATGTCAACATTGAAGCCAATTTTATTCTTCTTTCAACCCATCTACCCACCCAAGTAATATATATTTGTTTTACAATTATACCCCTATGAATAACACGAGGTCATACACAATGAAAATATTAAAAATAGTATTTGTACTTGCAATTATGTTTGCAGCTATACTTGTACCCGTATACGCGCAAAGCGATTCAATAGAAATAACGGGAACAAGCCCAGAAGCTGGTTTTGCAGATATTGATTGGGATCACCAAAGGGGTCAAGGGGAAACTTTTGATTTGTATAATGTCAAATGGAATAAAGGAACCGTATTAAAACAAGATCATTCAGATTCATGGGTAAAACCTAACAACTATTATTTACGAGAACTGGCGCCTGGTCCTTGGACCTTTCAAGTTTGTTTAAGTGAAAATAAAGTTGTAGATGAATCAAGTTGTGGTAATACAATCACCGTTAATGTTAAGGATTTTTCAAATGAAAAATTAGTATTAACAGGTTCAAATAATGAACCTAGTTATGCAAACATGGATTGGAATGATGTCAAAGGTTTGGGAACTAATTTTGATAAATATAATGTTCGTTGGGCAAAAGGAACTTCTTTAGGGACAGGTTATGCAGATTCTTGGATTAGTTTTGGAAGCTATTATAATTTAGGTAATTTAAAAGAAGGCCCTTGGACTTTTCAAGTGTGTCTTTCAGAAAATAAAAATGTGTTTGAAAACACATGTAGTAACATTAAAACTGTTAATGTTAAAGGTAAATACACTGCACCTATAGAAAGTACTTCTTCATCTTCAACAATTGTTTTAACAGGTTCAAATAATGAACCAGGATTTGCGAATATGGATTGGAATGATCTAAAGGGTTTGGGAACTAAATTTGATAAATACAATGTTCGTTCAAGTAAAGGAACCGTGCTAAACCAAGATCCTGCTAATGCATGGGTTAGTTATGGAAGTTATTACAACTTAGGTAATTTAGAAGAAGGGCCTTGGACTTTTCAAGTATGTCTAAGTAAAAATAAAAACAGTGTAGATAACACTTGTAGTAATATTGAAACAGTCTATGTATTAGATTATCCAGTTAACTACATTGAAAATGAGATCATAACTGCAATTCCAGAATTACCAGAAGTTTCACCCAATCTTCCTTTACCAGCGGAAATAATTCCTACAATCACCACAGAATGTAATAATGGATGTTCTTACAATGATAAGTGTCTTCCAATCGGTACACGAATTCGTAATAGCGAAAACAAATTTTGTAGTTGGGATGGAACCATGCAACCTCAAATTACACCCGGACTCACCTGTCAGAATGATTATGAGTGTTCCACCAACTCTTGTCTTAGCGGATTGTGTACCGACCTTTCTGGTCAGCTACAAGAACAAAATAACTTATTAGAACGAATCTTAGGTTGGTTATCGGGTAGATTCAGATAAGTTTTTCTTTTTTTTTCTTTTATATTTCTTTCTAAGAATTGATTCAAACAAAAAATAAATTTATTGAATTCCACGTAACTGATCTTCAATATCTTTCAACTGATTTTCCAAATCATCTAAATCTGATTTAGGTGCAACTGGTTTTGGCATTGGTGGAGCCATAGGAACTGGTGCAGACGCTTGAACTCGTTGTTGAGGCACATTAAAAGGTGTAGCGGGAGGAACTGAATTTGGTAAAGGTTGTGGCATTGAACCATCTGGAAACGTAGACACAACATTTACTGACATATCAGGTATCTTTGGACCTCTCGCCATTTCTCTTGCAGAAATAACTTCTACTTTTTCCATCTCTTGTTGTTTTTGTCTTTTTTCTTCGTACCGAGAAACTGCTTTTAACTTACCTTTAGGTAAATGTTTTTTCAACCTATGTTCAATTAATAAATTTAAATCTTTAACTTCATCTTTTAATTGTGCAAATAACGTTACTTTTTCTTCTTGAATACGCATAAATTTTTCATGTGCTTGCATAAAAATAATTACTTCTCGTAAAGATTCAAGAATATCTTTCCTGATACTTTTTGGATCTGACAACTGGACCATATATGCAGGACCTATCTCATGTTTTACAACTTTTTTTAGAGGTACAGATTTATGTTTAGGTAAACTAGTTTTCTTTGTAACTTTTCTTTTAGTTGTTCTTTTATGAGTTGTCTTGCGTTTTACCATAGTTATTAGAATTGTTGAGGTTCATTTAAAGAATGGTCTACAAAATCAACCTTCTTTTCAACTTCAGCCAATGTGTTTTGCCATAATTCAATTTGGTGGTCTTCCTCATTTTTTAAATCATGAATTTTTAATAAAGTTTGCTTCGCATCCTCTAATTTAGATTTTACAGCTTTAACTATTCCTAATACATCATTATAATCATCTACTTTTACGAAAACTGGCATTCTTTCCATCCTTGTCACCTCTATTCCTGAACCTTAAATAAGGTTTTATCTGTTTCTAATAATTTATCATGAATTTGCTTCATGGTATTTTTTAATTTTCCATATTGGTGTTCCTCATTAAATTCTGATTCTTCTAAAATTTTACTTGATTTATTTAAATTAGTGAAATCTGTTTTTAATTCTTCTAACTCACCAAGGATTGTTTGATACACTTCCATTTTAATATATAATGGCCCTTCTGCACCAAATATTTCTCGTGGTTGCATTGGTTTTGGCATATCTCCTTTTTCTTGAAATTCAGGAACAAATACATTTTGTTCTGCAGGATTTTCTTTTTGTTCTTCACGTAGGATAGGTCTTGAAGGAGGTAATGGAGTTCTTCCCACACCAACTGCTTCTTTAACACTTCGTGGTTCAATAATTCTTTGTGCAGGTGTACTAGAAGGAAACTTTAATGCATTCGTTTCCATTCCTTGCGGAAACGGAACCTTAGGTACTTTTTTCTTGCCAAATAACCATCCCATAATTTCATTTAAAAGCAGAAGAGCCTATTTAAACTTTGTTTAGTATTTGATAATAGTAAAACAATGTTTCCAGGATGAGAATATATTTATAGGATTTTCCATTTTCTGTGAAAAATGAAAGTGTGGATGTTTGTATTTTTATTATTAATCATACCACTCTCTTTCGCATTCGTTGAAATTAATGAAGTGATGTATTCCTCTGCAGATGAATGGATTGAATTATATAACCCATCACCATACCCTATTAATTTATCGGGATGGAATCTTACTGATTCAAAAAGCATCGATCAAATAACTTGTTGTGGATCCTTTGATAATTGTTCTTTAACTATTAATTCAGAATCTTATGCAATCATAACCCCTCAAGAATCCCAATTATATGACTCATTTAATACAACAGCCTTACAAATTTGTGTGGATGATAAATCAATTGGTAATGGTTTGGGAAATTTAGGAGACACAATCACAATTTACAACAACACCCACAATGATTCAATCACATATGATGGAACTCTAGGAACAAAAGGAAAAACATTAGAAAAAAGATCAGACAATACCTTTGGAGAAAGTTTAATTATTAATGGAACTCCGGGAATGATCAATAGTATTTGGGAGATGTCCGCAGAATATGCCTTTCTTCAAATTTCAGAAGTTTTACCAAATCCTTTCGGTGAAGACGATGCACATAAACCCAATGGAGAATGGGTTGAGCTTTATAACAATGCTCCACAAACTATTGATTTGAAAGGTTTAATACTGAAAGATAAAGACGATACAAATAAATTAATTATTGCTGATAACAAAGTTGAAGGAGATACATTAATTTGCAGTAAATGTTATAAATTAATTTATAGAGATGGGGACACGGATTTTTCATTGAATTCAGATTTTGATGAAGTTCGTTTATTTCATGAGAATAAACTTCTAAGTTCCATTAGTTATTCTGGCGCTATTGAAGGCATGTCATTTAGTCAATTTGAAGATGGCGTTTTTCTTACAAATACTTCTCCCAACAAACAAAACTTTAAATTAGAAAATAAATGTGAATGGAAATTAAATTTAGAATTGGAAAAAGCAATTTTTACACACAAAGATTTTTCATTTCAGATTTCTGCGATCAGAAATTTTGGATTAACGCAAAATATTACTGCAATAGGCATAATCACAGATTTCTTTGGAAAAACTGTTAAAACTTATACACCATTCAACGAACGTAAAATCACGACCAGTGCAACAAAAACCTATTCTCCTAAATTACAAGAAGGCATTTATCAATTACGTTTTTGGTTTGAAAATTTAACGTGTGACGACCAATATCTTCAAGATAATAATATCTCAAAAATGTTTGCAATCAATCCACTTTACGAACAAACAAATTCCTCAATCAAAATTACTAAAATTAATGTTGGCTCAGATGATCGAGTTAAATGGGGTGAGCAGTTCACCTCAAAGGTTGAAATTTATAAAGGAGACGAGACAAAAACATCTGTCCAATTATGGGTGGAACGTAACGGAACAAAATTAAGTGAAATCACACGCGTAAACATCATGGATAAATACAAAAGTTATCCCTTAACTTTACCCATTCAACTCACACCCAATTGTAACGAAAACATAGATTCTGGCAAAGCTGAATTGGTGTTAAGCGCATTCAATTTAACAACCAAAAAAGAGTTCTCTATTTCAGATGTAGATCCTGGCGTGTGTAAAGATTTGTTAGCATACATCAAATCGGCAAAAAAGAATTTGACAGCTTCTTCAAGTACTTCTAAAACATCAACTACCACGATAGCTACAAAACAAAAATTAACATATGACATCATAGAGTTGCCAGCATCTGTAGAATCAGATAATGTATTTAGATTAAATGTCCAAATTTTAAATGAAGATCAAAAAAATAGTTTTACCATTTGGCCCTATATATATAGAGGAAGCAAATGTTATTCCTGTGATGGTGGAGAACGAGATGCACTTGCGAAAAAAGTATCTTTGGGAAGTGAAGAAGCCAAAATCACAGAATTTCTTGTGAAAATTGATGATGGTACAACGCCTGGAGCATATAAATTAAAAGTAAAAATATTGAAAGAGGGAAGAAAAACAACAATAGACCTAACAAAAGATATGCACATCAAAGAAAAAGAAGAAATAAAAGTTGAATCTCAAACATCCAACTTCTCAATATCTCCATTATCAAATACAATCTCAGAAATAAATGAAGATTCACAAGAAACTTCCTTATTTCAAGAAACCTCTACTTCTCGGAACCATCTTACCGGAATGGTTGTCTACGAATCCAGTTCTGTAAAAGCACAAAAATTGATCCCTTATTTTCTCATACTTACACTAACCCTTCTAAGTTTGGTCATTGTATTTAATCGTAAATGAGGTTTAAATAACAAAAATTTTATAAACCCTTTAGGCCCAGGACAGAATATGCTTAACAAGATAAAATCGTATTATGAACGAGAATATAAGAAACTTCTTATAATTCCCTTTTTATTATTAATTCTTGCAATTGGACAAATTGGGTGGCAAGCATCTCAACCAGGTCAAGATTTTGTAAACAAAGGAATTAGTTTAAAGGGAGGATCAACTGTTTCATTTGACTACAATCCTTCAATTAATTTAGAAGTATTAGAACAAACATTACGTCAAAAATTTTCCAAAAATGAGATTACATTTAGAACTCTAGGTATTGCAGGAAGTATTCAAACAATTGCAATAGATTCAGATATCCAAGAAAAATTACAAATTGACCTTTTCAAAAAAACAATCGCAGAAGAACTTAAAGTTCCTGAAAACACATTAAGTGTAGAAACAATGGGTTCATCTTTAGGAGATAGCTTTTTCAAACAAACTTTGACTGCATTATTAATTGCATTTCTTTTAATGGGGATTGTGGTATTTTTTTACTTTAAATCCATTGCGCCAAGTTTAGGAGTTATTTTAGCAGCAGCATCAGACATCGTAGTTACACTTGCGATTTTTAATTTGACTGGTATGAAATTAAGTACAGCAGGTATTGCAGCATTCTTAATGTTAATAGGGTATTCTGTAGATACTGACATTTTGTTAAGTACGCGCGTTTTAAAACGTGTTGGAGATGGATCTGTTATGGATCGGATTTATGGTGCCATGAAAACAGGTTTAACCATGAGCGCAACAACACTCGCCGCAATTTCTGTTGCAATGATCTTTGCAGAATCTGAGGTTATCAAACAAATTATGATTATCTTATTTATTGGATTACTTGTAGATTTAGTTATGACTTGGATTCAAAACACAGGAATATTACGATTATACCTTGAAAAGAAGGGGAAAAAATCACAATGAGTTCTTATAAAAAAATATTTACACATTGGAGAGTAATTTTATTAATGGTTTTTCTTCTATTTTCTGTTCTTGCGATCAAACCACAAGTATTTGGGAATGATGGTGTCATTATTAACAGTGTTGGACAAAATGCAAGTATTGCGCAGCAAGGTTTGCAAAATCCAGCATCTACACTTCCTCCATTATCTCGGGAAAAAATCATTGCTATAAACTCTGATAAAATATTTACAATTGAAGATTTTGTAAATGCAGAATCAAAACTAGATCCACAAAAAATAATAAGAGTAGAAACAACTAAAAAAACATACAATTTCCTTCCCGATACCCTTGATGGAAAAACAACATTAAATTTACGTGTATCATCAGCACCTTCTTCAAACTTAAAGAAAGGCCTTGATCTTGCGGGTGGTACCAGAGTATTATTAGAATTCCAAGAAAAAGTGTCGCAAGAAGATCTTGACACCACAGTTGCAAGTTTACAAGAACGTCTAAATGTCTACGGATTAAGTGATGTCATTGTACGTCCTGCAAAAGATTTACAAGGTACAAATTTCATCCTAGTAGAAATTGCAGGTGTCACGGAAGAAGAAGTTAAAGAATTATTATCAAAGCAAGGAAAATTTGAAGCAAACATTGCAAATCAAACTGTATTTCGTGGTGGAAAGAAAGATATCACCTATGTATGTAGAAGTGCAGATTGTTCTGGTGTTGGTGGGCAAGGAGGCGCTTGTTTTAGATCAGGAGAAGGGTATAGTTGTAGATTCTTTTTCGCAATCACATTAAGCCCAGATGCAGCAGACCAACAAGCATTAGCAACTCAAAACTTAGATGTTGTAGGTGGTCCAAATGGATACTTAAGTGAACCGTTAGTATTAATGTTAGATGATGTTGAAGTAGATTCATTAAATATTGGTGTAGATTTGAAAGGTAGTAAAACAACACAAATTCAAATTTCAGGTTCAGGAGTTGGCCCAACAGAACAAGATGCAATAAAAACAGCTCAACAAAATATGAAACGTCTTCAAACAATTCTTCTCACAGGAAGTCTTCCTGTAAAATTAGAAATTGTAAAAATGGATACAATTTCATCTTCATTAGGAAAAGAATTCCTTGACAATGTATTTCTTGTTGCATTACTTGTAGTGTTAGCAGTAAGTTCTGTTGTTTTTATTCGTTATAGGAAAATAAAAATCGTTCTTCCGATGATTTTAACTTTATTTTCAGAAGTAATTTTAATCTTAGGATTCGCAGCATTTGTAGGATGGAACTTAGATCTTGCTGCAATCGCAGGAATTATTATTGTTATGGGAACAGGTGTAGATCATTTAATTGTAATAACAGATGAATCAATGCGTGGTCAAGAAGAAACCAATTGGAAAAAACGTCTTAAGAATGCAATGTTTATTGTGATGGGTGCCTATTTAACAACTGTTTCAGGAATGCTTCCTTTGTATTGGGCAGGCGCAGGATTATTGAAAGGTTTTGCACTTACAACTATTGCAGGTATTACATTTGGTGTATTAGTGGCAAGGCCAGCGTTTGCGGTAGTTATAGAAGAATTAATTGGAAATAAAGACGAATAATTTATTTTTTGTAAAACAATTTTAATATAGCATAAGGTACAACAAACGCAACTGCAAATACAATGCCAACAATTAAAGGATTCTGAGTCACAGGATGTGATTCTAATTTATTAATAAAAAATTTAGTTGCAAAAACTACCACAACAATATTTAGGATTGCAATAATTGGGACTAAAATATTAGTGAGAAGGTGATGTTTTTGATGCATCGTCCCAATACTTGAAATAAGATGATTGTATAAGAACCCAAATGAGATTCCTAACAAAATAATTACAGAATATAATACGATTGCACTAAATAGAATTAAAAAAGGAACTAATACTAAAGACACTGCAAGATTAGCAAAAATAATCACAACTAATGCAGACCAGAATACAATTTTAGAAAATTGATTGTTTTGTTCTAAGTGACCTTCTAAAATCTTTTCAGCTTTTCTCAACTCTTGTTCAGTCCATCCCTTTTCAATAAGTTCTGATCGCTTCTTTTTTTTCATGTTAATATTAAATCTGAGAACTATTAAAACTTTTCCTATTTTAAAAGATGTTAAAAAGCGGTCTTAATTATACATCCAATTATACATTCTTATGCAAAGAAAGATGTTCTGCAATTTTTCTGAACTCTTTACCCACATTAGAACGAGGATATA
>JABMOA010000143.1 GCA_013204355.1 Candidatus Woesearchaeota archaeon
ATCTTGTACAATCCTATATTTTTCAAACTCACTTTCTGCAAATTCTTTGGCAATTTTAGTGGTTATTTTACCTGCATGTTCTAAAATATATCTTTCATCAAATTCCAGAAATAAATCTAATCTTTTTGACCAATCTTCCATAGTCATAGGTATTTTTCTTTTAGCTCTCTCTTCTGCTAAATCCAAATATGCTCCAACAATTCTGCCCAAAGATTCTAATTCTGATTTTTCTAAGTAATTTTTAGCAATTGATACATCTGTCTTGATGATTTTACCACTCGGAGAATTTTTCCATGATGTTAAACCCATATGTTCTTTATTATTATCTGCCCGTTCCATAATTAATTCAGGTGCAGTATGTTTATGTATCGCGAAATGGAGTTTATTCTGAACTTTTTTAAAGAAATCTTTTGTTGATTTTGAATCTTGATTATAATCTAAGCTAGTGGTGTAAATATCTGTTATTTTCTGATAGAAATTTCGCTCACTCAGTCTTATTTCTCTAATTTCTGCTAATAATTCATCAAAATAGTTTTCGTTAAGAAATGAACCATTTTCTAAACGCTTTTTATCAATTACATAACCTTTAAGTGCAAATTGTTTGATGACATTTGTAGCCCAAATTCTAAATTGTGTTGCTCTTTTTGAATTTACTCTATAGCCAACTGAGATTATAACATCAAGATTATAGAATTGAATTGGTTTGTCAGAATGACTAAAGTGCATTTTTTGCACATTGCTTTTTTCATCTAATTCATTGCTTTCAAAGATATTCTTTAAATGTTTGGTGATCACAGTCCTATCAACATCAAACAATTTTGCAATCATTTTTTGTGAAAGCCACACAGTATCGTCTGCAAATTTCACTTCAATAGAATCTTCTTTAGCCTGAGCTGTGAATATTAAGAATTCTGCGGTTGAATTTCTGATCATTAAATCTTTAGCCATTTTAAATATTCACCTTGATAAAGGTATTATCATTAGAATACCATTTTTGAAGATAACCTTCACAAACATCTTCTTCAAAATTCTTTTTTAGTTTAATGACGCTTTGAGTATCCATAATAATCTTCAAGGATTTACTTATTTATATATCTTGTCCGCACTTGTCCAGTGGGTGAGTGCTTCCTATTAAACACAAATATTGTGTCCAGTGGGTTGATATTTAATCTTGGTCAAAACACATCTTAAAATCAGTTGGTCACAAATTCTAACCAGTTCACTTCGCCTTCTTAGCCAACTTCTCTACTTCCTTCTCCTTAGCTTTCAATCTAGAAGTTAATTTATCATTTTCATGGCTTAATAAAATATTTTCTTTCTCTACGTTCTTCATTTCTTTCTTAGAAAGTTCAATAACATACACCTTCCGTTCAATTTCTCCTTTTAATGCATGCATATCTTGCTGTAATTCTCTGATGGTCTCCAAAGATTTTTTATTTTTTTCTTCTAATAAATCTAATTTCGCTTTCTCTTTTTTAATACGTGTTTGTTCTTTAATGAAATATTCACTTGCTTCATCTTCATCAAAGGTCTGTTCAATTTCTTTGTACTCTTTTCTTTCTCCAACAGGTACAATCTGCACTTTCTGAGAATCATCCTGTGAAGAAAATAATACATAGCCTAATCCTGCATCATTTAACTTCTGAAATTTTTCTTTGTTAATCCGTAATTGTTTTGATAAGAATACGGCATCCTTATCTAAAGATGTTTGGAATGCCACAATCGTACCAGCATTTGCAAGAATCGTTTCTGAGAAATCTGTTGGTCGTTGTGAAGCTAAGATAATACCTACACCATATTTCCGTGATTCCCTTAATAGTAATTCTACAGGAGACCCTGGATACATCATCCGATGCGCTTCATCAATCACAACATATAACCAATACTCATCGGTCTTTCCTTTAATGTACAACTGATTGATTAATTTGTTTAACAATAAATCTCCCACAAGGGATTTCACTTCATCTGTTGGGAATTCTAATAATTCAATCACACTTAATTTTTTAATCACGCTATCTAAAGAAACGGATGTGCTATCCGCATTCATGAATAAATCAACATCAAATAACACGGAAATTTTTGCAATCAACTTCTGAATCCCAGGCGCTTTAATTTCACTTTCATATAAGATATCTTTAAAGAATCGGAATGGAAGTAATGTTATTTTCCCATCATTCTTCTCTTTGAGATCCTTAATCCCGGATTTCATATAAAATTGTTTGATGGAATCTCTAATGATTGCTTCCTGTACTTCTCCTAAAGAAAAAACATTTGCAATCATTTTAGAAACTTTATAGGCTACATCTAATGGTTTCTCATTAATTTGCACTTCTAAAGGATGAAGAGTTGCTTCGTCAATTTGTACTAAATTATCTGCAAAGACTTTGAAATCATTATGGAAATCTAAAATTAAACTATTAACTTTCTGGCTCTTCAATTCAAGCATGATTGCTTTAAGTGTTTCTGTCTTACCAGACCCAGATCCACCTATTGTAATTAAATGAGGATTTTTCTCCTGATCTGGCACCCACAATATTTTTTTTTTATTAGTAGGGTCTTGTCCAAGGAATATAGAGATTGATTTTTTCATTCCATAGCTAATCACCCCCTTTCTTTATAAAACTATCAGGAATTTGTGGGAATACAATAATTCCACAAGATATTTAACTCCTCAACAATTCCAGGATTCATGGAAAGATACTACACAAACAAAAATAACATAGAATGGCAAGCATTTCAACCTGGCGTTGAGATTAAACATCTGCATGAACACCAAAAAGCAAAAATAGTAATGATTAAATTTAGTCCTGGTGCAAAAGTTCCTAAACATGAACATGAAGGTGGAGAAGAAATTTATGTATTAGATGGAACATTAATAGATGAAGAAGGAACCTATACAAAAGGAGCATATTTGTACAACCCTCCTAAATCTACACACACAACACACAGTCCTGAAGGATGTACATTATTAGTGACGTGGTTTGGAAAAGTTAATATTTCTCATTAACTCACGGTCCCATTCACATCAACTCTAAATGTCTTTACATCAATTGGTGCGTTATAATAATTATCATCAAAGAACTTGACGGTCACATCTAAATATTTCTCAAAGTTTGGTTTCACAGTTGAAGGAAAACTTTGCGAAATTACTTCACCACTTTTGAAAAGTTCATTATTGACCTCTACGCGCTTTCCATCAACAAATGTTGATTTTGTACCATCATCTGCAACCGTTGTAATAGTTACAAGGAACTTTTTAGCTAAATTGTAAGGTTCTTTATTCGTAAATGTTAAATCAACCTTCCTCAACATCTTCTTTCCTTTAATCGTACTTCCATCATTCTCTACTGCTTGTTCTACCAAAGCCGTATCAACAGCAGTTTCAAAATCCCAAAAGAATTCTAGATGTGCAGGATAGTAATAAGATAAGGTTTTGGTGTTCGTAAAACTTTCCACAAACTCGCCCTGTGATGGACAGACTTTCAAAACCTCATTTGCTTTATCTAACATTTCTTTTCTGACTTTTACCATATGTGATTCCCATCGTTGATATGCTTCTTCACGATTTGCAACACTTGATGGTGTGATTAATTCTGCGCGTGTTGGTCGTAGGTAAACAGTATATTCTGGTGTACAGGAGATCTTATAGATTACCAAAGGATCTATGAATGAACCTTTATGATTATCTTCTTTGTCAAATTCAAAATTGAGAAATTGGTGCTCTTGCACAAATCCTTCATCCACTTCAAAAGTCTTTTCAATCACTGTTTGATCAATAGTTAAACCATTTTGTTTATAATTCTTAAATTCCATGTCACTACCAAATTTTTCTTTTAATAAAGGAAGAAATAATTTGTCAAGTGTTAAGGTATCCACAAAATGTAAATCACCACTCCATTCTTCCCCTAAAATATTTTCTGAATCAATCACAATTAATCTTCTAAAATTAGCTTCAAGATAAGACCCATTTTGAAGCCACGCAATATCTTTTTGTGGGTAAATTTTTTCTAAGGAAAATTTTAAAGATTCTAAATTTAATGTAGAATCAGAAGATTCTGATACCATTTCAACCACTGGTACTTCTTCAACCACATCTTCTTGAACATCATCAACCTGTTGAGGTTCAGTAGGCACAGCACATCCTGCAACAAATACTGCTACAAGAAGGATTAAGATCATAAATATTTTAGATTTCATAGAGAGGATATTTATATCCAGCTATATAAATATTTTCAAAAATAATCAGTAATGTTTATAATAAAGGGATAGAAATACGATTATATGAATCAAAAAGACCTAGAACAATTATTGAAACCAAAAAGGAAATTCACGCAAGGAAGTTTAACACCCTACACTACATTGGCCCAAGATAAAGAGATTATTGGGGAAGATGAATCTATTAAAACAGTCATTACAAGAAACTCAGCAACAAACAGGATTCTTGTGTATGGAGAACATATTAATGATGGTGCTGTATTTAGTGGGTTAAATCTAAGCATCGGGATGGCAATTGGTTACAGAAACCCCTCTGAATTACATTTCTATAAACATGTTGAATTTAAAGAAGGTAAAATCTTTGGCAAGCCTCAGGAATATATTGGTTTAGTAAATATTGTAACTGAAGATTTAGACATCATTGATTATAATCCTAATTAAGAATTTGAAAAACAAAAA
>JABMOA010000144.1 GCA_013204355.1 Candidatus Woesearchaeota archaeon
AAAAGCCGTGTGTCAGAAGAGAGACTAGGTGGGTATTTTATTTGGAGAAATATACACACTAATATACACACACTAGTCATTAAACCCTATACCTACAGTGTTTATAAAGACGAACCACCGACCTCAACCTTGGCAAGGTTATTAACTATCTCTTGACTCGTACTTTCTAAATGAGAATAAGGGAGCTAAAAAAGCCCCCTTATGTAATATGAACTTTAGGGAAGAATTAACAAGTTTTGGGGAGAACATAGTTAAAACTAATTCATATGTTGGTTATTTAACACTTTGTTTGGGTCAGTTGAATTACAAATCTGTGACTAGAAAGTTAAATCTTTGAAAGCTTTATTTTTTATAGCCCTCCATTAGGAATTTTTGCTTATTGAAATTTGTTTGTTGGTATGCATCTTTTCCAAAGCATTTAAGCCTGTTTTACTGGGGTGACAGTCTTGGTGGAAGTGATGCAGGAAACCAGGTTTGAACTGGCGAGCTCAACCTTAGTAAGATGATCAAACATATTAAGAAAAAAATTGTACATTATCTTCTGCAGGATTTGCTTTCTTGATTAACACCAATGTAGAAACAAATTGTTCAGTAACATTTCTCCATGTATATTTCTTAGTGCTTTTTGTGCAATTTTCCCTTTTGATTTCTAACGCTTTGTCAATAGCCGTCTTCAAATCATTGTCCAAAGATCCTGTGATTCCATCTTCAATAATATCTAATGGTCCGGTAACTGGATAAGCTGCTACAGGCACGCCACAAGACAAAGCTTCAATAACCACTATTCCAAACGTATCCATCATTGATGGAAAAACAAAGACACTCGCATTACGATACCAAGCTGCAAGCTCAGGACCTGTTTTGCATCCAACAAATTTTACTCTAGGGAATTTTTTTTGTAGCTTCTGTCTATAAGGTCCATCGCCGACTACAACTTTTTCATGAGTAGTTTCTATACTTAAGAACGCTTCAATATTTTTTTCTTTTGAAACTCTGCCAACATAAAGTAAATAATCTTTATGATTTATTTTTATTGAAGTATCTTTAAACATTTTCAAATCTATGCCTCTTGACCAGATTTTAAGGTTTCTAAACCCCCTCTTCTCTAATTCTTTCTTATGAGATTTTGTGTTGACTAAAACATTGTGAGATCTTTTATGAAACCACCTCATGAGAGCGTATGTAATTGATAGAGGAACTTTAATGTGCAAATTAAGATATTCTTGAAATTTTGTGTGAACAGCTGAGGTAAAAGGAATCTTTTTATATGATAAATAAATTCTGCTAACAATTCCCAAAGGTCCTTCTGTGCCTATATGAATATAATCAGCATCACTTTCTTTTATTTTTAGAATAACTTTCCAAGGATTAATAGCAGCTTTTATTTCGTTATAAAAAAATAAGGGTAATGAATAAAATTTTCCTGGATGAAGTACTTCAACCTCAATATTGCGCTTCCTTAGTTCCGAAATAATGTTTGAGTAAGTGGTTACAACGCCATTGACTTGCGGAAACCATGCGTCTGTGATTATCAGAATCTTCATTAAGAAGCTTTGCTTATGATTGGTTCTAAAAAATGAGAGTTCACTACATTACTAAAATCTATGATTTCAAATTCACCATCGAGATGCTCAATAATCCCGGTACAAGATTCTACCCAATCACCACAGTTCATATATTGAACTTGATTAACTTCAGAAATTGCTACTTTATGAATATGACCACAAATCACCCCATCAAATCCTTTCTTTTTGCATTCTGCTGCGACGTTATCTTCAAAATCTGAAATAAAATTTACTGCTTTTTTAACTCTCTGTTTAAGATAATTGGAAAGCGACCAATAGTCATAACCGAGCTTATACCTCATTTGATTAAAGTATCTATTGATTACCAAAAGTACTGAATATAATCTGTCTCCAAATACAGAAATATATCTTCCATGCCTAGTTATCACATCAAACTGATCTCCATGAATGACAAGATATTTTTTACCGTTGCTGGTATATGAAAATTTTTCGTTAAGTTCAATATTGCCAAGAGATAGGGGCTGATATCGTCTAAGAAAATCATCATGATTCCCTGTAACAAAATGAACCATGGTGCCGTTTTTAGAGAAAGATAGGAATTTTCTTAATACGTCAGAATGAGATTGTGGCCAGTATAGTTTTGATTTCAGTCTCCAACAATCAATAATATCACCAACTAAAAAAAGTTTTTTTGGCTTATATTTCTTTAGGAATTCAAGTAACAGGTCAGCTTGGCAGCCTTTGGATCCTAGGTGGATATCAGAAAGAAAAATAGCTTTGCATTCAATTTTTTTCACATGTTCATTAAATGTGAAAAATGCAACAGTATGATGTCGCTTTTGAAAAATTTTTGAAACTTAAATTTCTTAGGAGTGATGGAGTTCTACTATTCTGAAGATAGTTGTATTTAATTTGTTCTAGTTCAAGAACATATTCTTTAAATCTATTGTTCTTTTGTAATGTCATTATTGTTCCTTAATTCAATCACTCGTTTCACTCGTGATTACTTCGTGTCCTTATTGTTTTATTAAATTGGTTATCTCTTCTGAACTTAAGAAGCAGATACACTTCACCTATCAAGATGAAATGTATCTCTCTGAACTTGAAGTTTTCAGATACTCAAAACAGTAGAACCTTATTACAGGTAAGGGTGATTGGTCGGTCTCCTTTTATCTACTAAACCCAATGGCATCTCCTTAAGCAGTTTTGATTACAATCGGAGACTGATGCTGTGGTTGTTCACGCATCATCATGTCTTGGTGTTGCATAGATGCACTGCAAGACTTCTGGCATCAGTCGTATCGTTCTTATGTTTAGATTGAAGGTTTGGATAACTCAATAACTTCCCTTACTTCTCATGCACGACCATATGTGTATGACTTTTTTATTTCTCTATAGGTATATAGTGTTTTTGTAGTCCTAACCGACTACTTTTTGCAAACAATAAACTGAAGTGTTTAAAGTTCTAAAGTAAGTGTTTGTTGAACCTTTAGAACCGAGAAATGAGAGTCTTGAAACCCCCATTCTTACTACATTCTCATTTTTAGGTTTTGAGGGACTTTAGAACCTTCAAGTAATCATTACTCACCCCCAGTCATAAACTCTTCAAGTGAGTTACTGAAATCATCTGTGTGAGAATTGATAGTATTACCAATCTTATCTGCAAATCGTTTTCTGCTTTTACTATTCTTAATACTAGATAGTGAAAAGATACTAATTGGTTGAACTATCCCTTTTCTAATATCGTCATAACTGAAGTCGTCATAGTTATCTTTGGTTTTAATGACATAGTTCTTCATAGACATACCATCCTCAGAGAGAGTTCTTACCAATCTAAAGGGTAAGTCACCAATCTGAACACTCATGAGTCTTGCCTGACTGTCTAAGTGATATTTAAAAGATGCACCGATTAGTTGTTTCTTAACCTTTGATAAATTCATTACGCACACATCCTAAACTGACTCGCATTGTCAGTCTTAACATAATTAAGTTCTGATTTCTTAAATACAAACCTCATCTGTGAATAAAATCCTGTTTTTACTGCATTTCTGTTTTTAAATTCAAAAACACCTTCTGCTTTGGGGGTCATTATACTGTCGTCATTACTATCAAAATATTTCATTTTGTTTCCTGATAAGACTGCTGTGTAACCTTTTGAATTTGGGAACAGATTATCTTGTGACACACATATTGGAACGAATAAATAATCACTGATTCTATTATAAAATTTTCCATCTTCCCTTCCTTGTAGTTGAGTTACATCAACAACTTTGCCCTCGGGGGTTTGCCATACAGAATGCCAATTTAATTTCATGCCCTTTGGACACACGTCTAATTCATATCCAGTAATCATTTTGCCTCCATATCCATTAACAAGTTCTCTAACATTTGCATGACAATGGGCAAAAGTTCCTGTTGCAGTCATTCCAGTTTGTCTTGGTGTGACTTTGATTGGTTCAGGCATCAAAGTAAGAGTATCTAAACTCACAATTTCTCCTATTTTTAAGAATGGAATTTCTTTTGATCCAAATTCGTCGTAAGAACTGATTTGCAATCTAAAATTGATTGCATCTTTCCAACCAATTCTTTTTGCTGTAATTAGTCTTTGTTGTGCAGAAATCAAATTCTTATTTCTTGTAACCTCTTTCCTCGTGTCTTTATCATTCATTAGTAGTCTCATATTTTTCTCCTTTTGAAGTTAAGAACTATTTCCCAACCTTCATATACAGTATATAAAAAATGAGGGGTCATTTACCCTGAGACCAACATAGTAAGTGTTGGGTTAGTGGTGTATGCTTGATGATATGCA
>JABMOA010000145.1 GCA_013204355.1 Candidatus Woesearchaeota archaeon
GGTTGGAGATGGCATTAATGATGCTCCTGCACTCGCTCAAGCAGATATTGGGATTGCGATGGGTTCAGGTACGGATGTTGCAATGGAAACAGGCAATATTGTTTTAATGAGAAATAATTTACTTGATGTTCCTAAAGCTATTAAATTGAGCCGAATGACGATGAGTAAAGTAAAGCAAGGAATGTTTTGGGCATTATTTTATAATATATTAGGGATTCCTATTGCAGCAGGGGTATTATATCCGATAACAGGTACACTACTAAACCCAATGATCGCTGGAGGCGCAATGGCTCTTAGTTCGGTGAGTGTAGTGATGAATGCACTTTTATTGAAATGGAAGAAATTATAAAATGGAGCAGAGAAAAATAGGAGTAATAATTATTGTAGCTAGTATCATTGTTTTAGGTTTGTTGATTTTTCTGAAAGTAGAAACGGATAATCAGATGCTTAATGCCTGTGAAAAATCTTGTGGTGATTTAGGTGGAAATAATTGTAGCTTAGATTCCTGCCCATACCATCAAGGCAATGGTCTCTCTTGGGTTCTGATTGTCATGAGTATTTTTATTGCGTTTCTTGGTGGGACAGGAATATATCTTTTCCTCCCTAAGAAACATGAGAACATTATAGAAAAAAAAGAGTATGATCTAACAGTCTTAGCTGATGAGGAGAAAAAAATATTTTATTATATTAAAAACCATAAAGAAGGCGTGTATCAAAGCCATGTTGTGAAAAAATTTGATTTATCTAAGGTTCAAGCAACACGTTTGTTGGATAAATTTGAAGGCATGGATCTAATTCAACGGAAGAGAAAGGGACTTGCTAATCTTGTGAGTGTAAAATAATAATGGTACCTATGGGTTACATAAAATGATTATAATCCTTAATTTTGATCCCTTGAAACTAGTTTCACCATAGTTTAATAAATAGTTTCAGCCTATAATGTCAGAGTAACTAATTAAAAAATACAATGAAATTAACAAAAAGAGAAGAAAACGTACAATTATTTAATCGTTGGGCAAAAACATATGATGCCCCTCTACTTAGATTTTGGATGAAGGGGTTCCATAAAGTTGCTTTAAGAATTATAAAAAATAAAGAAAGCAAGGTATTGGATATTAGTTGTGGCTCTGGAGAATTGTTACGTGAATTAGCAAAGAGAAAATTTAAAAAATTGTATGGGGTAGATATTGCGCCAAAGATGTTAGACGTAGCGGGAAGAAAACTCCCCTCCTTTGTGAAATTCCAAGAGGCCGATGTTCACGCCCTACCATTTCCACATGGTATGTTTGATTATGTTATTTCTACAGAAGCGTTTCACCATTATGATAAACAAAAAGAAGCATTACAAGAGATGAAAAGAGTCACACACAAAAATGGATACATAATTGTTGCGGATATTAATTTTTTTTTTCATTTTATTCATTTTTTGTTTGAAAAATTAGAACCTGGCTGTGTTAAAGTAAATAGTAAAAAACAAATAAGAAGGATTTTTGACGAAGTAGGACTGAAAATAATTGAACAGAAAAGAACATTTCTGTTTGCAATAACAACAGTTGGAGTGGTACGATGAAAAAATTAAATTTAAATGTTAAAGGTATGACATGTGCAAGTTGTGAAGTTCTCCTAGAAAGAGGGATGAAAAAAGTTCCTGGTGTACATAAGGTGCAAGTAAGTAGATCTAAAGAGAAAGCGTATATCCGTTGCGATAATGATGTGAACATTGAAGATTTACAAGCCGCAGTTGCAGATAAGGGTTATACACTTATTCCTCATGATGCAATTGATACACCAATCAGACCTTCATTTATTGTTAAAAATAAAAAAAAATATGCTGAAATTGGGGCTGTTCTTCTTTTTATTGTTGGGGCATATTTTATTTTAAATCAGTTTGATCTTTTACCAAAAAGTCTTGGTATTACCGATAACATGAGTTACGGATTTGTTTTTGTAATTGGTTTAGTAGCTGCAACCTCTACCTGTTTAGCTGTTGCTGGTGGGTTACTATTAGCAGTTGCAAACAAACATAATGAAGCAAATCCACACCTTACAGGGAGACAAAAATTTCAACCACATATTTGGTTTAATATTGGAAGGATTGCATCATATGTCTTACTTGGTGGACTAATAGGAGCATTAGGATCGGTATTGAGTATATCACCTAAAGTAACTGGAATAATTACAATTATTGCAAGTGTATTTATGATTATCATGGGTGTGCAATTACTGCAAATTTTTCCTTGGATGAATAAAATACAATTAAAAATGCCAAAATTCATTGCGCATAAAATATATGATGCTTCCCATCAAGAACAGAGCAAAAAAGCACCTGGTAAATTATCTTCATTTTTGTTTGGTGGGTCAACATTTTTTTTACCATGCGGATTCACACAAGCTCTTCAATTGTATGTGTTAGGTACAGGTGATTTCGTAACTGGGGCTCTTGTCATGCTTGCATTCTCCTTAGGAACGTTACCAGCATTAGCGGGAATTGGTGCATTCACAAGTTTTGCAAAAGGAAAAACGCAACGTCATTTCACCACTTTTTCAGCTGTGTTAGTGATTATGTTAGGTATATTTGCTCTGCCAAATGGAATGGTTCTTGCTGGCGCTAATGTAGGTGACTTAGGGTTTAGTGCAACTTCTGCTACTAATATAGAGGGAATTGAAATTGTAGATGGTTTTCAAATCGTTAAAATGAAAGTTGAATCACTAGATTATTATCCAAATAAATTTCAGATTTTAGAAGGAGTTCCCGTTCGTTGGGAAATTGATGGAAGAAATGCACAAGGTTGTGCACAAGTTATTTCCGTACCAAGTAAGGGTATAACTGAATTCTTACCTCAAAATGATATAAAGGTAATTGAATTTACCCCAGATAAAGTGGGTAAAATCCGATTTTCCTGCACCATGGGGATGGCTGGACCAGGAGTATTTGATGTCATTCCTAACACGCAAGGAATTAAAGGAGCAGAACTGCAAGAAGTTCAAAAAGAACAAGGATGCAATCCAGAATTTCAGCAATGTAATGTTCAAAAAGTACAAATGGAAATCTCTCGTGAGAAAGGTTTTTATCCAAACGACTTTGAAGTTCAACAAGGTGTTCCCGTAGAATTAGAAATTGATGCAAAACTTCAACTTGGGGGTTGCATGGGAACAATGGTATTACCAAAATATGGTGTAACTCATGTTATCCCAAAAGGGAAATCTACTTTAAAATTTACACCAACTGAAAAAGGGATTGTTGATGTTACATGTAGTATGGGAAGTAAACAAGCACAATTTAGGGTGATTTGAATGAAAAAACAAAAATTATTGCTAGGTTTAGTAATTCTTGGAATGTTAATCGGAATCTTTTTAATTGCTTCAAATAAAGAACAAAAATTATCCTCAAATGACGAGGAAATAACAATTCCGAAAGGAGGAGTTCATTTACATCCAAAATTAACAATCATTGTTGATGGAGAACAGATACTTATCCCTCCAAATATTGGGTCAGGTATTGGAAAAATTATTGATACGGATCTTAGCGGAATGCAAATGTCTCCTACACACACACACGAAAGTGACGGGACAATTCATATAGAGAATAATAATCCTATAAGTAAACCGGAAACACTAACTTTGGGATATTTTTTCTTTGTATGGGACGAAACATTTAATTCAACTTGTATCTTTGAGAATTGTACGGACAAAGGAACGCTGAAAATGTATGTGAATGGGAAAGAGAGTACAGAATTTGGAGATTATATCATGCAAGATGAAGATAATATCCGTATTGAATATCAATCTAATGAAAAATAAAATAGTAAAGATGAAAAGTAAAAATGTTTTTGTTTTAATAATTACTATTTTAATAATAAGTGGTCTCTTTAGTTTTTTATTTATTATTAGAACAAATAATGAGGGTAAGGATATTACCGAACAATGTGTACGACATGGACCAAAAGGGATACATCTGCACCCTCGCTTGGAAATAAAAATTAATGAAGATAATTTTATCATACCAAAAGACATAGGCATTGTCTCTTTTTCTTGTATGCGTCCACTGCATACCCACGATGAGAGTGGTGTAGTTGATAATAGGGCTGTAATTCATGTTGAATCTAAAGAAATTCGTTCTTTTGCATTAAGTGAATTTTTTATAATCTGGGATAAACCATTTAATTCAACTTGTATATTTGATTATTGTACTGATAAGGGAGAGTTAAAAATGTTTGTAAATGAAAAGGAAAACCTGGAATTTGGAAATTACACCATGCAAGATGAAGATAATATCCGTATTGAATATACCACAATGGGGGCTAAATAATGAAAAGTGAATTTATAGTTAAAGGATTCCATTGCGCATCTTGTGGGATGTTAGTAAAAGATGTTGCAGAAGATTTTCCTGAAATTACATCTTGTGAAGTTGATGTGAAAACAGGAAAGGTTGTTGTTGAACACAAAGAGGGACTTGATATTACAAAGTTCAAAAAAGAAATTGAGAGTTTGGGAGATTATAAAATTATCTAATACCCTTATTAATTATTTCCAAGAAAAATCTAATTAAAGTAAATTACTTAAAGTTAAAAAAATTTACATACAAAAAAACAAAGTTTTCCTCATAAAATCATTAGAAAACTATTTAATAAGATTTGTATTATTAACAATAAAGAGATTGAAAATGGACAATAAGAAGCTTGGCATCATTTTTTTAGTAATTAGTATAGTTTTAATAATCATCCTTGTTCAATTAATGAGTGGGTTGAATACAAAAGCTAAGGAATTGGGATGTTTTGAGAATAGTGGCTGTATCAAAATAGAATCATCATTTTCAATCACACATTTCGCATTTGGTTTTATTGGTTTTATTTTAGCTTTAGGATTTTATCTCATCTTTTTTTCTAAAGACGAAAAGGCTTTTGTAGAAGCTATTGAAAAGTCTAAAAATAAAGAATTAGAAGGAGATAAATTTGAACTTATAAGTAAAGGACTTGATGAGTATGAGAAAATGGTATTAAAAGCTGTAAAGGATCAGGACGGGATTACACAAAACACATTACGTCTTCGAACAAACATGTCCAAGGCGAAGTTAAGCTATGTTTTAAGAGATCTAGAAAAAAAAGAATTTATTATTAAAGACAAAAAAGGTAAGACAAACGCAATATTCTTGAAGAAAAACATTTAAAACTGTGTATGAACGTTCTATGTGTTGAATTGTGGCATTTTAGCCTTTTGTGACCCCATCGTTCATGAGATTAAATATTAATAGATAAATCATTTCTTAGGTAAAATAAACAAAAAGAGATGATGTAATGGCTGAGCTGTTTTTCAGCCATTTCGCATCACAGACCATTGGAGGTGGTTATAACATGGAAGAACATCATGAAGAACATAAAAAACATAGAGAACATAAAAAAAAGGAAACAGTGACTTTTACAAAAATTGGGTTATGGCAAGGTGTATCAGGTGTATTAGGGATTTTATTAGTACTATCTCTTTTTACGGGTGGTTTTGGATTGAAAGATTCTCCCAGTAAAGTAGCTGGAATAGTACCCAGTGGAGTGGCACCATCAGCACCTAGCGCACCAAGTGCAGGAATAACTGACATGAAGGCCTTAGCTGATGATGATGCATTCTTAGGAAAAAAAGATGCACCCGTAACAATTGTTGAGTGGAGTGATTATGAATGTCCATTCTGTGAGCGGTTTCATAGTCAAACTTTAGATCAGATTAAAAGTCAATATATAGATACAGGGAAAGTTAAGTTTGTATACAGGGATTTTCCATTAGGTTTCCATGACCCATTAGCTACACAAGAAGCAATGGCAGCAGAATGTGCTCGTGAGCAAGGTGATGACAAAACATATTTTGATTTTCATGACTTGATTTTTAAAACAACAAAATCAAATGGAAATGGATTGCAAGTATCACAACTCTATGACATGGCTGACACACTAGGTTTGAATAAGGCAAAACTTATTGAATGTATAGATAGTGGTAAGTACAAAGCTGAAATTCAAAAAGATATTCAAGATGGAGCGGCAGCAGGAATTCAAGGTACACCTGGATTTATCATCAATGGTAAGCTGGTCAGTGGTGCACAACCATTTAGTGTCTTTAAACAAGTAATTGATGCAGAATTAGCAGGATAATTTTTTTTATTTTTTATTTGAGGTTAGGTTATGAAAAATATAATTAAAAGAACGAAAGAAGCATTAATTGAAGTACACAAAAACAAAAGTTATCTTATATCTAGTTTAATTTTTGCATTTTTAGTTTTTGCATTTAATGTACTTATAAACAATTATAGGATTTTAATTTCTAACTTTACTTTAAAATTATTTTTTAGTTTACTCGTTGGTACGATTTATGTGATGTCAATCACCTCATTTATCTTGCTAATTGTAATGTCATTACTTTCGGGAATTGTATTTTCAATGAGTATTTTTCTTGTTAAAAGACAAATTACTTCCAATATCGGTGCTAGCTCATCTACCCTTTTAGTTAGTCTAATTGCACCTGCGTGTCCTTCTTGTGCTATTGGACTTTTAAGTACATTGGGGTTTGGAAGTTTTTTGGCAGTCTTGCCATTTAAAGGGTTAGAATTAGGTGTATTTGGAGTGATCCTTCTTGGGATTTCTGTGGTATATCTTTCAAATAAAATAGTAACAAAAACATGTGATATAAATTCAAATACAGGAGGTAAAAAAAAATGGAAAATATTTCAATAAAAAAATCAACAATGTGGAAAGGAGCCGGTCTGGTTCTTATCGCAGTAATTGGATTCTTCTTATTTCAAGGAGGAGACAACAATGTAACTGGCAATGTGGTTGGATCAGTTAATGGTATCACTGAAATCACAACAACAATTCAAGGATTTCAATATTTTCCAGCTGAATTTACAGTGAACAAAGGAGATACAGTTAAACTTACAATAATTAACAAAGATAATGTGCTTCATGGATTACACTTGCCACAATTTGGCCTTGGTGGTGGTACACCTGCAGGTGCTACAAAAATGTATGAATTTACAGCTGTAGAAGGGCCAACCAATGGTATGGCAATTCCTACATGTAGTCAAGAACACGGAGAAACATTAACGATTATCGTTAAATAATAAAATGGCAACCAAAGAATGTAAAGAATGTAAAAAGGAATTTTCTTCAAAAGAGGGATTAGAAATGCATAACAAATCTAAACACCAGGCAACCGTTAAAGAGCCATTTTTCACACCTGTATTGAAGAAAAAAATAAAATATATTAGTGTAAGTGTAATTGGTATTGTTTTGATATATTTGATATTTTCATCTGTATCAAACATTAAATCACTTCCTCCAACAACAATGCAAGGTCACATAGAAGTTAATCCTCCTTCGCATATTATGAAAATACCTATGCAACTTGCTATCCATAAACACATGTTAGAACACGCTGACGCAGTAGAGGGTGGTAGGCCAGGGATCATTATTAATTATAATTGTAAAGATTATAGTTGTGATAACGATCTAATTGAAAAATTAGAATTTTTTGCTCAAAAGTACCCCGAACATGTCTACGTTGCACCATTTAAAAATATGGATGCAAAAATTGCATTAACGAAATTAAATCAACAAAAATTGTTAGAAGAATATAATGAACAAATTATTGATGAATTTGTGAGATAATGTTTTTCTCATGGAGAAAATTAATAATGAAATACATTATATTTGGAAGTCTTTTAATGATTGGAAAATTCACACAATTTAGTTCTTTATTATTATCCCTTCATCTATTGGGCATAACATTTACAATTGGTTACAATGATGTAGGAATACGTGATTTGGGATTAACCTTGGCAACATTTGCTGTGTTTCTTAATGGATCAGACCGTTGGTGTTTAGATCAGAGGAAAAATGGATAAACTTAAGAAAAAAAGATATGTTTTAATAGGACTATTTGCAACAATTCTAATTTATGCATTTTACCTTAGCCGCCCAGAATTGGCGTCTACTCACCGAATTTGGCGAGCTACTGGAGATGCAAGTTTTGTTTTACTTTTTTTAACTTTAATAATTGGACCATTATCTAAACTATGGAGAAAAACAATGATATTAATCCCGTGGAGGAGACAACTTGGGGTTTGGTTTACACTTGTTGCGATTTTACACACGGTCTTGATATTTGATGGTTGGTTATTATGGAGTGTAAATAAATTTTTAGGATACGAATTTGTTTCACAATTAAATGCAGTAGTTCTTGTTCAACCAGGTTTTGGTCTTGCTAACATTCTTGGTTTAGTTTCTCTTTTCTTTGGTGTTGTCTTATTATCAGTTTCTTCAGATAGGGCGATAAGATACCTTGGAGGAAATTCGTGGAAATATCTACAGTCATTTGCATATGTAATATTTTATTTAGGGAGTTTCCATGCAATTTACTTTGCATTCTTCCATTTTAATCAAGCAATGTATTATGGAAGAGAATTAAATAATTGGTTTAGTTATTATATTTTAATTTTATTTTTTACATTAGTGTTTGTTCAAATAATGAGTTTTATAAAAACATTTAAATTAAGGAAAAGAACATGATACCAAAATATTACTTTATCAGGAGAATAATAAAATGATCTTAAACAAACTTGAATTCATTCTAATGAATAACCCAATTAGGGCTTTTATTCAGGACAATATAGAAGCCAGGAAATTACGGAAATTGTCTAATTTACCTAAGAACAAAACCATCCTGGAACTTGGTTGTGGTAACGGGACAGGTACAAAACTAATTAAAAAATATTTTTCTCCAAAAGAAATTCATGCTATTGATTTAGATCCTAGGATGATTCATTTAGCTAAAAAAAACGTCAAAGACCCATCAATTTCTTTTGAAGTAGCAAGTGCAACAAAACTACCCTTTAAAGATAACCAATTTGATGCGGTAATTGAGTTTGGAATCATCCACCATATTCCAAATTGGAGAGATTGTCTCAAAGAATTGGGACGAGTGATGAAACCTAATGGAGAACTAATATTAGAAGACTTATCAGTTGAAACATGGAAAACATTTTTAGGGAGATTCTATAAAAGAGTATTAGATCACCCTTATAAACAGATGTATACAAAAAAAGAATTTATAACACATCTTAAAAGATTAGGTTTTATAATACAATACCAAAGAACCTACAATCCGTTTGGTCTTATGAAATATTTTGTACTTGTTGCAAAGAAAAAAAATCATTTGAATCTAAACGATGAAAACAAACTAAGGAAATCAAAATAATGGAAAATAAATATTTGAAAATAATTGGATCTTCTTTACTATACAGCATCATCCTTTTCGTTACTTTTGGTGTACTTACAGTTCTTATTCCCAATAAGTTTTTTGCCAGAATGACCTCAGTTACAACATTAGATTACGTCTTTTTGGTCTTAACTTCTTTACTTTCAGGAATATATCTTAGTTTTCATCAGTATCATAAAAAATATGGTAGTAAAAAGTGTGATATAGCCGCAACATCCGGGGGAATATTTGGTTTTTTGGGTTTTGGCTGTGCCATATGTAATAAAGTGCTGGTGTTATTATTAGGCATTACAGGCGTATTAACATATATCCAACCATACCAACCATTAATTGGATTTACGGGAGTTGGTTTATTAGGTTACGCAGTGTATTCTAAAGGAAAAGGAGTCTTTGATAGCTAATTTTGCAGAATCACTTTTTAACTTTTTTTCTAACTCCTTTCATTTCTTGATAGACTTTCTTCTGGTTGTAATAATGATGGAATGCTTCAGTTGTAATTACATAAACGAATATATTATCTTCAAAAGGAAAATTTATATGTTGTTATCTTCCGCCTTTGATATATGCTAAAACATGACCTCCTAGTCCGATCACAAGAAATGGAATAGCCCAGTAATAGTATTGTAAAATCAGTAAGGGTAATGAAATTCCTAAACAAAGATGTATCATATCTGCGATTGTGGTATGTTTACTAAAATATGCAAATAATCTTTCAAATACATCTCCTAGTATGGGAAGTTTTGTCCATGTTTGGTCTAATTTGTCCATTAATATGATAAAACTATTTGTGGCCTATAAATCTTTGGTTTGATTATACGTATTAAGTTCGCCTTCTATTTTAGCACTGCACGGCTTCACCATGAGCTCACTTTCGTTCACTCATCGCCTCATTGGCGGTGCATGAAATGAGAAAATCATTTCAGCACTGAAAACAGGATGTTTTCATGTGCTAAACCAGTTGAACTTAAAACATACGTTTGATTTTAAAAATATGAATATAGATATATTTATAATAATACAAAGGAGTGATATCTATTGATCGTGCATATAACTAGTGGTAAGAAAAGGAAATCATACAAAATGAAAAGGGAGATAAGTGTAATATTTATTATATTTTTATTATTCATAGTTTCATCTTGCACAAACAACGAGCAATTTGAAAGTAAAACCCTTACACAACCATCACCAATAAAAGAACTCCCAAAAGTACGTCTCCCTGAATCAAATCCCATAACATTAACGGGAAAAATCCACAACATTACATTAATTGCTACACGTTATGAATTCAATCCCTCAATTATTAAAGCTAATTATGGAGATAAGATCATTATAACACTTAAAAGCCAAGACACCGCTCATGGATTTTCTATTCCTGCTTATAATCTTAACCAGGTGGTTAAATCTAAAGAAACTACCACATTTAATTTCATCGCTGACAAAAAGGGAGAATTTCCATTTGGTTGCTCTGTTGTTTGTGGGAGGGGCCACGATACGATGTTGGGGAAATTAATTGTAGAATAAGAATGTTATTTTGACCATAGTTTTTTGAGCTTTTGATGAATCTCTTTTCTAAAAAACCATAGAAATAAACTACACAATATGCTATAGTTAAGTATGATAAACCAGAGTTGTCCCCACCTGATACCGCCAAAAGTCCACTGTGATAATGGCCAGAGAAAAGGCGTTGGATAAAACTCTTTGGCATGTGTTGGTATATCCATAAGAATATGTAATACCCATCCACCTAGCACATAGTAAAATTTAGACTTAACAACCCATAACACGAGGATAATCGCTGCAATCACAATAAGACTATGACTAAAGGAGTATAAGACACTGGTGATTTCAAAAATGGTTGATGATTGGGATGCTGAGTGATCTGCAGGATGCAACCCCCTTTTGTTAAAAATAGACCAAAAAGTAAGGAAGGTAAATGCTAATAAATCTGGGAAGATTCCCCAGAAAGCAACCCATTTAAGGTTTATTTTTAATTTAGAGTTGAGGTTAATTATTTTTCCAATAATGATCGGCCAAAGGCCATGTGAAATGATGTCCATTTTATTTATGCGTAATCTTAAAATACAACTTCAAAAACAATCTTTTTAAATATTCCTAAATAATTCTAAACATTCATAGCAAAATGATTAATTAATGAAGTGTAATAATTATGAGAAAAAAAGAGACCAAACAATTTATTCCAGCAGCACGGTTCCATATCCTTACACCATTATTTGATTCTTTGCTTAGTCTATTTGGTCTAGGAAAAAAATATAGGGATTTTGTCCTTAAACATATTGAAATTACAAATCCTAATGCAAAAGTTCTTGATGCGGGATGTGGTACAGGGACGTTAGCAATGGAATTATTACAAAAACATCCTGGAATTCATTTTAATGGCGTGGATGCGGATGAAAAAATCTTAACAATAGCAAGAAAAAAAACTTCCAAGATTAAATTCTCGAAAGCATTTTTACAAAAATTACCATTTGAGGATGATTCATTTGATATAATTTATAGTTCTTTAGTGTTCCATCATATTCCTTCTAAAGATAAAGTTAAATCTATGAAAGAGATATACCGTGTTTTGAAAAGTGATGGATATTTTTTATTATCTGATTTTGGAAAACCAAAAAATATTTTTTTAGCAGTATTTTCATGGTTTACAATGTTTTTTGAAGAAGGATATGATAATTATCACGGAAAAATTCCACTAATGTTGAAAGAAGCAGGATTTCATGTTGAAGAAGTTGCAAGATACAAATTTAATCTTTCTCTTCTTAAATGTGGGAAATAAGAAATTAAAAGAGGTAAAATCAAATGGCAAAAAAGGGATTAAATGAATTAAGTTTGGCAAAGGCAGGAGCCGTAGTTTCTGCTGCAAGTATGTTGTTATTAGGAATTGGCTGGAATCTTGGTGTCTATGTAGGCGCAGCGCAAGCAATGGCGAAGTGGCACTTATTCTTTTCAAAGAGCTTAATTGGTATTGTTGGTGGTATGGTAGAAGGAGCTGTATGGAGCTTTGTTATATTGTATGTGTTTGGGCTATTGTATAATAAATGGAGTTAATTTACTTTTTTCTCTAACTTGTTATAATATTGTTCTAATTTAATTAGAATTTTTTCTTTTGTTTCTTTGTCAAAATCTAACTTATTAACTTCTAATTTCAAATCAAATTTTGGTAAATGAGTAAAGTTTCCTTTTAGATTTCTTCCTGCTTTTTCACATTCTTGTTCTAGTTTATATGCAAATTCTGTTGCAAAATCATTGAATACCATGAATCTACTAAACCCATTTAATCCGGCATCAAGTAATTTATGAAAGTCATCAATACGGTCTTTTACCAGAGCGACTTTGATAATTGTTTTGGGACAGGCTATACGAATTTTTGCAATCCACCATGCCATGTACTCCATGTCTGGAGATGGAACTTTGGCAAATACAGTGTTTTCTTGTGGTTTTAAGAAGCAAAGTTGTACTTTATTAATTTCATATTTTTTGATATTTTCAATTACTAAGTCTATATCTTCTTTTTTCTCACCCAA
>JABMOA010000146.1 GCA_013204355.1 Candidatus Woesearchaeota archaeon
CTTTTGTTTTTAGGAATTGATGATTTGATTAATGTGTAAAGTTCTGCTTCTTCTTGTTTGCCCATAGGTAATGCTTGATCTTGTCCATGGAAGTATCTGATATATGTCCTTCTTAAATTTACATCAACTGCTGGTTCTGGTTTGTTGAATGCGAATGATGCAATTGCACCTGAGGTATATGGACCAATTCCAGGAAGTTTAATGAGTTCTTCAGCAGTTTTTGGGATTATACCTTTGTGATTGGTTACAATTTCTTGCGCAAATTTATGAAGCATTAATGCTCTTCTATTATATCCAAGACCACTCCATGACTGGATCACTTCTGATTTATCTGCGAATGCTAAATCTTGAATCGTGGGAAAAATGATTAGAAATTCTTTGAATTTTTCAATAACCTTTGGAACATTTGTTTGTTGTAACATGATTTCTGAGACAACAATTTCATAAGGAGGGTTATTTTTTCTCCATGGAAGATCTCGTTGATTTTTATCGTACCACGTTAGAAGATTGTGTGAGAAATTAAGAGTTGTTGATCCCATATTCTACTAATTCCTCACGAACTAAACTAAGTCTTTTTCTGTATTCTATGTAAACATCTTTTCTTAAACCACAAACTACAAATAAAACTTCATTGTCAATAATTGAATAAATGATTCTTCTTGGACCAACACGAACAGAATCACAATTTCCTTTTCCGCCTAAATGTTTAAATCTTATTGGATCTTTTTTGATTTCCTTAATTTTATCATAAACTTGAGAAGCAGTTTTTTTATCTAACTTTTTTATATCTGTACGAAATTTAGGTGAATATTCAAATTTGTACATCAAAACCATCTTCTCTCATTAATTTCACAAATTCTTCTTCAGAAAGAGCTTTTACTTTCCCGGATTTAATTTCTTCAATTCTTTTTTCTGCTTCTTCTAACATCTCTTGATCAGTAAGTACTTCAAAGTCATCCAAAAGATTATCAAAATCTGTTAACATTTTATCAAAAAGATCTTTTCGAATAGTAATTGTTTCTGCCATTTTCTTACTAAAAAGAATAATACTATAAATAATTATCTCATTTCTTTAATACATAATAAATCTCATTCTTAAATTCTATGATGTTGTAATCCCAGTTTCGTCGTTTGCATAACCATTCCATCCATGATCTTCTTGGGGCAGTCATTGGTTTGCCTGACATGGTTAAGGTTGGGAAACTGACGACTACATATTTTGCAGGAGTAGCATCAATGACTTCTTCTGTTTTCTTATGTCCCTTTCCTTGATCAAGAATTGCGGAAACTTTGAATAAGAATGCAAGATCTGATTTTGGAAGTAATTTTAATTTGGTCGTTTTGGAAATGTCAAGAAGTTCTGCTTTACCTTTGATGTTATTTTTTTGGAAATATTGGTTGATGTTTGTAATTTCTTCTTCGTTGATGTCATAAGCATGATAGATAGGTTTAATTTTCATAAATGGTATTGAGAATGGATTAATCCCACATCCAAGGTCTAGGATAGTTTTTGGTTTCTTTGTAATCTTGAATATTTCTGTGTATAAATCTTTGTAGAATGGAAGACGTTCTTTTGTAGATGCATGTGTTTGAAGAATTTGAAGATGTATGTTTTTTTGGTTTGGTTGTTGGATTAATTCATTTCTAAGTTTAGCATTATCTTTGTTTCTGAATAAGCCATAGACTTTCCGTAATTCTGCACGGATGTCTTTTACGATTATTTTGAAATCTTTAGATTTAGGATTTGTAGGTAATATTTTGATGTTATGTTTAGTTTGATATTTTATAAGATGGTCTTTTACAAAGTCATCACTGATGTCTTTGAGTTCTTTCTTTTGTTTGATCACTTGTATTAAATGTTGCATGGATGTATAGATATAATTATTGTTTTAAAAACATTTGCTAAAACGAAACCTATCAAAAACATAAATGTTTTTAGAAGGTCCAAAAAACCTATGGTTTTCCGAAACCTATAAAAACACTAAAAATATTCTTTGATATATGGAGAGGCCAACAGGTGTTACAGTATTTGCAGTTTTAGAGATTCTTGCAGGTTTATTTTCTCTCGTTGGTGGATTGTTTGTTTTTCTAGGTGTCGCAGCTCTTAGTTTTCTTGGTGATGCATTTGGAGCAACAACCTCCATATCAGGTGATGTCTGGCTTGTAACTTCAACCATGCTTGGTATAACTTTAGGTTTACTTAGTCTTATTGGGGGTATTGGATTATTTATTATGAAAAAATGGTCCCGATTTTTAATCATGACTGTCGCAGTGTTTACCTTAATTGTCGGATTAATAAGTTTGATCATGAGTTTTATTGAATCTGGTTTAGGAGGAATTTTATCAATTTTTGGATTCGTTATTACTTTAGTTTACAATGGTCTCCTTCTATGGTACTTCAGGAAAGAAGATATCCATCACCACTTTGATAATCAACATGAAGAACAGAAGGCAGAAGCCGGTGAAGAAGTTAGTCAAGTTGAAATCAACCAAGAAGAAACAATTCATCAACAATAGTTTTTTAAATGTTTAAATTCTTATTCTGAATAATGAACAAGAAACATAAGCAACAATTAAAGAAAGTATGGAAGTTTTTCTGGGATAGTGATTCTACGTTAAGTTGGATTCTTAATCTTGTGGTTGCATTTATTCTTATTAAGTTTCTTGTGTATCCTGGATTAGGATTAGCTCTTGGAACTGATTTTCCTATTGTTGCTGTTGTAAGTGAGAGCATGGAACATGGATTACATCAAGGTGTTATCTGTGGGCAATCTTTTTCTGAGTTTGATGAATCCTTTGATAATTGGTGGGATTTATGTGGTTCTTGGTATCTAAACAAAGGTATTACAAAAGATAAATTTCAGTCATTTCCGCTGAAAAATGGATTTGATAAGGGTGATGTGATTATTCTTTGGCGAGCTGATAAGGTTGAGGTTGGAGATGTGTTGATTTTCCAGGCTTATAGAGCACAACCTATCATTCATCGTGTTGTAGATGTCCATAGTGATGGAACATATCAAACAAAAGGAGATCATAATAGTAATAGTATTTCTGCTGGCTTAGAAGAAACAAACATTTCTAAAGAACGAGTTTATGGAAAAGGAGTCCTTAGAATTCCATATTTAGGTTGGGTAAAAATTCTGTTTGTAGATTTGATGCAGGTGTTTGGTGTTCAAATAACACGTTAATTCAATAAACTTTTTAAAGGAGAGCTTGATTCCTACTGAGAATAGGTGAAATAAAAAATGTTCTGTCCGAAATGTGGTTCAATATTACGTCCAAGGGATAAGGCTGGTAAAAAGGTCTTGTTTTGTGGATGTGGGTTTACAAAAAAGCCCGAAGAAGAAATGGCTTCAATTACTGAGAAGAATGATTCAGCAAAAAAAATTGAAGTTATGGATAAGTTAGATAGCAGGCCAAAAATTAAAACTAAATGTGAAAAATGTAATCATAAAGTTGCATATTATTGGACACAGCAAACAAGATCCGCCGATGAACCTGAAACACGTTTCTTTAAGTGTGAGAAATGTGAATACACGTGGAGAGAGTATTAAATGAAAGAGTTAGCTTCCCCACAAGAAGTGTTTAAAAATCTTAATGAAGATTCATTATTTCAGGATTGGAAAAAGAATCATCCTGATGCTATTCTTTCTCATTTTTTTTGTCCTTTAAGTTCTGAGTTAAAAGTTAAAGAAAATTGGGAGATGGGATTTTATGACAATGAGAAGATGACGGTGTTTTCTGTCATTGAAAAAGGTTTTGCAATCAAGCCTGAAGATGATGTGTTTAAGAAGCCACAAACAGAAGTAGAATCTTTAGATGTTGAAAAGATTAAGATTTCTATTGATGATGCAGTAGCTACGTTTAAAGAGATTGCAAGGAATAAGTTTTCTTCTGTGGTATTGGGTGATGGTTTTTTAATTGTGCAAACTCTAAATGGAAACTCATTATGGAATTTTACATTTATTTCTAAAAGTTTAAAATTTGCAAATGTAAAGATTGATGCGAGTTCTGGTGAAGTGATTAGCTCTGATTTGATAAATGCAGTAAGCCAAAGTTAGAAATGTTTTTATATGTTTGAATGTTAAATATTTTTATGGTTGAAGATAATTCATTATATCTAGCTGTTGAAGCTGCATTGGATCCTGAGAACTATGATCCAGCTTGGTATGGTGAACCTGATATTTATGATCCACGTAGAATGGATGGTTTACCAAATTTAAAAGTTGACCCTCCAAGACACGAAGATGAAAGTTTACATAGTATAATCGATATTGAGTCTATTCTGAATGGTAATTAAGAATTTCTTAAATGATTTAATCAATAGTGTTTTGAAAACTATCCTCTGCAAAAGTAGTAATTCAACAGTGTTATTTCAATGAGTAAACTGCAATTTTTTTTTCCCAGTGGTATCGGCTTGAAGAATATATTTTGGATGTCAACAGTGTTTATATATGTCGTTGATTTTTCTATGTTTGATAGATGTTGAAGAAGAGGTGATGGATGTCCTATGACAAAAATTTCATATAAAGCTATGATGGGTAGCAAGAAACTAGATGCTTTTTTCAAAGAAGCAAAAGAGGAAGAGGAGTAATTTTTGTTTTTTTCTTGAATTTTATTTTTTTAAATTTTGTGTATAAAATTCTTTAGCTTGTTGTTTGGAAGATTCCAATGAGATGCTTGCATCTAAATAAGTTACTTTAGTTCCATTGTTTTCAAAAAGTGTTCTTAATTCAGTTGATTCGTAATGTGGTTTAAGTTTTTTCTGAAATTCTGAATTTTCAAATGTACAATCATCATCTTTTTCTCTTCCTGCTAATCTTCGCATTAATTCATCTACATTCTTGATAGTAGGAATTACCAGATGAGTCATTGGATGTGAAAAACAATAAGCGTTTCCTTTAATTGCAAGAATATCTGCTGCACTAAATTCCATCCCTTCATCTATTGCTGATTGATGTTGGTAAACTAAAGAAGTTGATAAAGAACGTGATTGATAAATATCAATACCTGCATCTAATAATGGAAGAACCAATTCTTGATATAAACCCATTCTATCTTCAGCATATGCCTGTGCAATTTCTTGCGGTGTAAAATATTGATCATTGTTTGCAATCATGACAAAACGAATATATCTTCCTAATTTTGAAAATGTTGGTTCTGAAGTTAGAGCTACATCATATTTTCCAATAATATCTTCAGGTGACGGATGTGAATCATTCATTGACCAAAATTCATGCACATCAAAAATCCTTTTTCCATCTGCTTTAGCTTGTCGTACAAAGGTATCTATGAATACCCCTTTACCAACGCCATCAAGCCCATCTACTACTACGAATGTTCCTTTCATTTTCTTAGGTAAGTTACAAAGTCATGTGTTTCCTTTTCTATTCTTGCAATTTCTTTCCACCCATCTTTATTATAGTCAGGAAAAAAAGTGTCTCCTTCTATGTTAAATTTGACTTCTGTTAATTCTAATCTATCTGCTAAGGGAAGTGCTTCTGCATAAACACGCGCACCACCAATGATGAATACTTGTTGGTAATTAATTCCTCCAATAAATGGATCTCTCTCATCAATAGATTCTAAAGCATCTTCTAAGGATTCTCTTACATATGCTCCACTTGCGTCATAATTTTCATTACTTGTTAAAACCATGTTTAAACGATCTGGTAATGGACGATATGCTTTTGGGATTGATTCCCACGTATTACTTCCCATGATGATGGGGTGTGGTTTTGTAAGTTCAGTAAATCTTTTTAAATCTCCTATCAAAGGTTTTGACCAAGGAAGATCTCCATCTCTTCCAATTACACCATTTTGTGCAACTGCTGCGATTAGTACAATCTCAAAATCGTAGTTGTGGTTTTTTGTCATTTTGTTGTTATATACTAAAAGCACTAAATTTTCGTACTTTTAATTAGTGCTTTTGTATATACCAGAGCAATTATTTAGTTTGAATATTAATTGCTCTCAGTATATTATTATTTTTCTCAATTTATACTGCAATTGGTGCTCTAATTCTTGGATATGGATTATATCCTTCTATTTTGAAATCTTCATAACAAAACCTATCAATTGTTTTTATCTCAGGATTTAAATGTAATGTTGGTAATGGTCTTGGTTCACGAGTTAATTGTAGTTTTGCTTGATCATGATGGTTATTATAAAGATGATAATCTCCTAATACATGAATAAATTCTCCTGGTTCTTTCCCAGTAACTTGCGCCATCATTTGTGTTAAAAGTGCGTAACTTGCAATATTAAAAGGCACGCCTAAAAAGAAGTCTGCTGAACGTTGATACATTTGACAACTTAATTTATTATCTGCAACATAGAATTGATATAATAAATGACAAGGTGGTAAAGCCATCTGATCAATTTCTGCGGGGTTCCATGCTGTTACAATATGTCTTCGTGAATCAGGATTTTTTTTGATTTGATTTACAACATCATCTAGCTGATCAATAATTCCCCCATCAGGAGTCGGCCATGAACGCCATTGCGAACCATACACAGGACCTAAATCACCTTTCTCATCTGCCCATTCATCCCAAATATTAACTCCATTATCATTTAAATATTTAATATTAGTATCTCCTTTCAGAAACCATAACAATTCATGAATAACACTTTTCATGTGAATTTTTTTAGTTGTGACAAGAGGAAAACCTTTTGACAAATCAAAACGTAACTGAGCACCAAACTTTGAACGTGTTCCTGTTCCAGTTCTATCACTTTTATTGTTTCCTGTGTCTAAAATATCTTGCATCAAATCTAAATATTGTCTCATAGTAAATCATAGAAACATCTCCTTTAAAATATATTATGAGGATGGAAGATGTGTTTTACCATTTAGAGTTTACAAGCTGATATAGTGAAATTTATTGAACTATTTTAAAAAATATAATTTTTTAATACTACTCTAGAATTCTCAACACTTTTTGTCTGCTTCTTTCACCAGATTTGATTTCTACTTTAAGATTGAATTCTTTCTTGAAGAATTTGATTAATTGTGTGTTTGTTTTGTTTTTATCTGGGATTGCGGAGAGGTAGAGTTTTAATTTGTGATCTTCTTCTATTAGTTTTGTTTGTGAGGCATTTGGGATTACTTTGAGAAGAAGTAGATTGTTTAAAATATGTTTTTGAATATCCACATAATGACTTTGATATCTATATTAATAAACCTATCTTCTCAAAGAACAATAGTTTTAAAAACATCCTAGTCTCTAGAAAAGATGGGGTTGGTGTTTAGTTTAGTGTGAAATCTATAAAGAGTATTTCACATTTAAAAAGAATAATTGTAGGTTATGGCAGAAGAAATAAAGATTACACTAGAAACGTTGTACGATTTTCTGCGCAATGAAAAAAAGCGAGAAGATTTACAAAAACTAGAAAGCACGTTCTATGTAGATGTTGTTTCATATGTAAGGGAAAAAAATGCATTACTTGCAAATCAAAAAGATTCTGACAATCCATTTGCAACTGGAGAAAAGGAGAAGCTTGAATATGAATTACGAAGTATTAAAAGAATTCTCAAGGAGATTCATGAAAAGCGTGAGAAGAAGATTATTGATATTGCGTTAAATAGATCTAGAACTGGTTCAAATATTATTGATACGACTTCTATGTTAAGAGAAGAAAAAGTATTTTACACAAAACTGTTAGCAAATTTAGATATTTATAGACATGGTGTGTTGTTGAAGTTATTTCAAGGTGAACTTCCTGATATGGGGATGAACCATCCTCAAATAAATATTGAAATTGCAAAACCTGTCGTTGAAGAAAAGGAAATTAAGTCTCCAGAATCAGCGATATCAGAAAATAAAACAGAAGTTAAATCAAATTTTAAAGACACAGGAGAAAAACATAAAATTAAATTTCTTCATGCAGTGCCAAGTTTTGTGTGGAAGGACATGAAAGTATATGGTCCTTTTGATGTAGGTGATGAAACAGAAATATTTCCTGAAGTTGCTGCTCTTTTAGTGAGAAAGGGTAGAGCTGAGAAAGTTTAAAGTAATAAATCTGCAATTTTATCGCCTTTGCATTCTCTAATTTCTTCTTTTGTATATCCTACAAGTTCATGAGGAAACATAACCCATTTATCTGTTTGATGAATAAAATAGTCTGGAACTCTTTCTGTTAAATTTTTTTCTGGTTTATACCACACCGTTCCAACCTTAATTTTTTGTGGAGCATTTCGTCTTGCTTGTTTTCGTAATTCTAATATAAATTCACAAATACTTAATCCGGTATCATAAACGTCATCTAAAATTAATAAAGAATCGTCACCATTGATTGTTCTTAAAATCTGTGACATATCTTGAACATCAACTTGTCTTTTTCTGTTATCTATCCCACCATTATATCCTGAAGTACCAATTGCAGTATGTTTAGTATCAACATTATGAAATTTGAGGTATTCATGAACTGCCTTTCCCACATCTGTCCCACCACGCCATAAAGCAATAAGATAAGTTGGTGTGAAATCTTCATCTAACATAACCTTTTTCCCAATTTTATAAGAATCTACGAGAAGTTCATCTGCTGTAACGGATATGTCTACCATAATTTTAGGATTAAATTGGTATTAATAACTATTTCTATTCTTTAATACAAATTATACAGGTAACTTTTTAAAACAAGTTAATTCTTTGAAGCATATGAAAAAAGTACTTACAGCAGATCAATCTGAAACATTCCTTAATGAAGAAGTTGGCGAGAGCTATCATTCATATACGGGCGCTGTTGAGGAAGCGATGAAGAAGTATGCAGAACCTACAAAGATTCGTGAACTAGCGAAGAGTGGACAGATTAGAATCCTTGATGCGTTCTTTGGGATGGGTTATAATTCTGCGATGGCTGTTTCTGTTGCACTTGAAGAAAATCCAGATTGTAAAATAGAAGTTGTTGGATTAGAATTAGATGCAGCAATTGTTTCTAAGATTCAGGAAGTAAATCCAGAAATTCCTTTCTTCAAATATTATAAAAAATTATCAATCGATCAGTTATCTTTTGTGGAAGACAATGTTTCTGTGAAAATTTTATTAGGAGATATCAGAGAGACAACAAAACAGTTAGGGAATGAATATTTTGATGTTGTGTTTTGGGATCCTTTCTCTCCAAAAACAATGCCTGATATGTGGTCCGAAGATTTATTTAAAGAGATGGCTCGTGTGATGAAAAGTACTGGTGTGTTGGCCACATATTCGTGTGCAAGAATGGTGAGAGATAATATGGTGAAAGCTGGTTTGTTTTATGATGATGGTCCGTGTGTTGGAAGAAGAGGGCCTGGAACGTTGGCTGTGAAGTGGGAGTGATTGGTTATTAAAAAGTGATTTCTTCTTCTAGATAAAATTCAAGGTTAATCTGCTAATTTAAGATTATATTTAACTTCTTATGAATACAAAAAATTATAAACAAACCAGGTTTATTAATTTTAAAATGAAAAGACAAATGTTATATTTATTGGCAGCAACTTTTTTAGGTTGTGGTAGCGATAAACCTGATGAGATGAGGCCTTCATTGGATAATATCTCACAAGTAGGATTGGGAGAATATGATTCATCAAGAGTGAAAGATAGTTTAAAATCTTTAGTGACTCACTGCCATGAATTCAACGATAATTCAAAATGGGCTAGTGAATATGAAACTGATTGTGGTATTGTTATACCTGAAACTAAAGAAACTGATGACTTGATTTCTGGAAAAGGTAGAGTAAATGGGTATAACCCAGAAACAATTCCTTCAGGAGAGGGTTTCATGACTATTAGTCATAAACCAGGAAAAACTCCCGAAATTATCCTAAATGGTTCTAAAATCACAGGTAAGTCTTCTAGTTGTTACCTTGATACTTGTCTTGATCCAGTAATAAAGCATATTCGTTCGGTTGATTCTCGTAATGGGAATCATCTTTTTGAAAATGTTGTGAATTTTTATGCAAGAGAAGTCTCAGAAAGATATACACATGGCATTAAATTAAGGTGAAATTAATTTTTAATTTTATTCCGTCCACGCATTCTTACTTTTTCTAATCTTTTAAGAACTTCTGTTGCATCTGGATTTGAAACTTTATAAGCTTCCATTGCGTCTTCAAATAATGTTGGTTGTTTGAAATGTGAGGATGCGAGTGATCTTTCTAATAAAAATAAATCTACAGCTTTGTCTTCATCACGTTCTGAGAATTGTGCTAATCCGAAATCTATGAAATGTAATTTGTTTGTTTTCATATGAACAATCATGTTTGAGGTTGTTAAGTCTCCATGAATAATATTCTTTGTGTGCATTCTTCCAATCATTGCACCCATATCTTTTGCAAATTGTTGATACTCATCTCCTCTTTTAAGAACTTCTTTCAATGTTTCTCCAGGAATAAAATCCATGACAATTGACATTCGTTTGTCGGAGAATTCTTTCATGTGTGGAGCTGGAAAATTAAACTCTTCTAATCTACTAAGAATTTTAGCTTCTCTTCGTGTCCTGAATTGGCGTAAGGAATCATCTAGATGTTTTAATCTATAGGATTTACTAAGGCGTTCTTTAATGACGTCGTTTCCATCTTTGTAGATGATTGCTTCTGCTCCTTGCGCTATTCTGTTCATAAAAATTGAAATATTGAGGATGTTTAAATAATTATTGGTTGAATTAGAATGGAAGATCCAATTGAGAATTTTCAAGAATGGTGTCCAATGCGATCCTTCTAAATTTATTTTCAAGTATCAAAGACAATTCGCTCCCTTCCGTATAATCAGCTCCCACTAATTTATGAACTCTTCCTTCTGTGACAAGTTTTTTCCCTCTTTCTAAGGATCCTATTGTAAGAGGATTATAAACTCCGACACACAAACCATTACGGTCATACATCACTGCAAAAGGTGGAACATCTGTAAATCCATCTGCAACGTAAACCATACGTTTAAATGGTACTTTTCTATTGCCTTTTGACATACGCCCTTGGATATTAATATTTTGATCAACATCTGCTCCTTTATTTACTGAAAAGAAATGTAATGGTTTCAAATTAGGTCCTATAGCTGATGTAATTGATGCTAAAGTTTCTTGTGGTAAGCCAAGGTAACTTCCTTCAATATATTCTGATGCAATTACTTGATCTACATAGGGAGCTATTTCTGAACCTAAAATAATTTGTCTATTTCCTGTACTCACAATATGATGTTCTAATTTTATTCCTTCGTGGTTAAATTCTTGATTGATTCTTTCTTTAGATCTTTTAAAATAATCAATTACTCCTGGAAAAAATTGAATCCTCTTACCCAACTCTCGTAAATCGTCATTTGTAAATGGAGGTAATTTTTTTTCATTAATATATTTCATAAAAACATTCATATACGCATGTTCGTCATCTATCTGTAAATTATCACCTAAAACTCTTTGTTTAAATTTATCACAATCATTAAAGAAATCTTCAGCATCAATCCCATATTCTGCAAGGATTGGATGAAACATTGTATCTGGAATTAAGGTGCCGTCAAAGTCGTAAAAACATACTATTTTGTATTCTTTCATATTTTCTAGAAACAGCTATCTACTCTTTAAAATATAAAAGAAAGAAAGAAATATTTAAACTTTTGCTAAAACTGCATCAATTTTCTGTTTCAACATTGGTTTTGGTGCGAATCCTACAATCCTATCTACTTCTTTACCATTCTTGAATACAATTAAGCAAGGTATTCCTTGAACTGCTGATTCTTGTGCTGGTCCTGGGTATGCTTCTGTGTCTAGTTTTGCGAATGTGAGTTTACCTTTATATTCGGGTGCTAATTCTTCAAATACGGGTCCCATCATTTTACATGGACCACACCATTCTGCCCAAAAATCTACGATGATTGCATCACCGGAAATTGCGTCTTTAAATGTTTGTTCAGTTAATTCTTTTACCATTATTGTTTACCTCTCTGGTAACTTAAAAATATGAAGTCTTTATGTATTTTATGGAAATCATGATTGATTTTTTACAAAATTTCAAATTCCGGCGCTGTCCAAAAAGTCATAAAAGTGTATACTAGGGCACGACACCTACTACGAGTTAGACTTCGTCTATCTCGTGTGTCTCGGCTTCGCCAGGGCGCTAGTATACACAAAAGGGACTTTCTGGACAGCGCTCAAATTC
>JABMOA010000017.1 GCA_013204355.1 Candidatus Woesearchaeota archaeon
AAAATTTAATTAAAAAAAAGAAAAAGAAAAAAAGTATCTAATCAAGATACATCTTAAGACGTTTGAAGTCTAAATTCCATTTAGCCTCTATTTTACCAGATCTCTTATAGTACTTAACCAATCTTCGGATCTTTGAGGTTGTTAAAAGGTCACCACGTTTTGCAGTCATATCATGATTATTTTTTTCACGGTGCGCATGAATTGCAACTAACCTCTCAATTAAATTTAATAAATCTTCAGGTAATTTTTTACTAATACCATTTTCTTCTAAGATTTGTGTAATCTTTTTTTCAGTTAATGCTTTGACACTATGGATTCCATAAGAATCTCGTAAAACAATCCCAATTTCACTTGAAGTTTTTCCTGCTTTGGAATACTTCATAATTAATTTTTCTACTTCTTTACCTTTAAAAGGAGCCCATGCTGGTACATGTTTTATTGGTGTTGTACTTCCACTAACGCCCTTCTTTCTACTATGCATTCTTGCCATAATTTCACCTTATGTTATTTTAATTCAATGTGAGAATGAGATTTACCCATCTCCAGTATGTACAAGCTTTTGACCGATACATCTCTTGAATAAATATAATTTGACTCACTCCTTTAAAAACCTTTTGGGAAAAACAAAAATTTTTTTCTAAAGAACATACTTTTTGGTCATGCTAAAAGACATAAATTAATAAAAGACGTTTACTTTCCAAAACACATGACAGATGTCCCAATCTCATTACGGCGATGGTTTTTTGTACATTTTCTTATTGATTTTGCATTTGGAATTCCTTTATTCTTTAAACCTTCATGGATCCTCGCATTCTTTGGTATAACAACATTTGATCCCATGTTAACAAGATTAATAGCAGCCGCATTATTTGCAATTGGTGGTTCCTCATTATTAGCATATCATAAGACTCATGAAACATATCATGTCATGATCAACCTCAAATTAATATGGTCAATAACTTCTATAGCTGGGTTAATCTGGAGTATTCAAGAAGGTGGACCACCACAATTATGGAGTCTAGTAGTAGTATTTACCATCTTTACAATAGTGTGGATTTATTACAAAGTCAAGTTAGACAAACGAAAAGTTTATTAACGATTTTACTCTCATTCCATTATCAAAAAAAAGAAGGTGACAAATTATGATATCTCCAAAACCACATCAACCACAATACCACGTGCGATTTTATGTTGTAATGACAACAGTAGTTATAGGTGGAATATTTATCCTCTTACTTATGAATAATGGGGCGGGGGGCTTCACGAGTGCATTTATTTCTGATTCTAATGGGGCCTCATTACTCCAAGGATTTGGTGCAGATAATGGAAATGATGTCCTTATGGACACAATTTCAAATAATGAATTAAACGCCCTTAAAGCAACAGGTGTTGATTATGCAGAAAAAGATCCGTTCTTAGAAGATTCAAACATTGTTAAGACTCAAAATGATTTGCAAGAAGCAACACACACAGTAGATTTAACTTTAACATTTGATCAAATTCCAAAAGTAAACCGTCAAGCAAAAGTAAAAAACATGGTGATTGTATTTGATAATACAGCACCAAAAATAAGCATCAATGACGATTTATTAGAATTAAATAACCAAAACGAAGTAACCTTAACAATGGAAGATTATCTTGGCGATTTCATTTTTGATGAAGATGGTCTTTCTTTAAATGGAAAAGCAAAAAGTCTTTCAGTCAATGATATCAAATTATCTGCACGAAAAGAGATCAAACTTTCTTTTACGAATCTAGAATACAACAGTATAAATGTTGGAAGTATTGAATTGCAAGATATTGAAATTCCAAAAGGAACAGGAACATTATCCCTTGGAAATAGATTAACATATGCACTAGCAGAAGAAAAGTTAACTATTTTCTATTTTAATGGAAAGTTAGATGTTAATCACGGAGAAGGAACATTACTAACAATGGCAGGCATCGCACGTGGTATAAGTGCAAGCGGTGAAGAACTTCTTTTAAGTATTCGTTAAAGTAAATTTTTCTTTTTTAATTCTTCTTTTTTTGTTTGCCTTCTATAATCAGCATACTTGTCATCTAAAGAAAATTTTGGTGGCTTTGGTTGCTGGGTTTCTTCCCCACATTTAGAACAAATTTTCGCTAAAGAATAAACACCACATCCACATTTAAAGAGGTGCTTCATCCTAATCGCTTTTCTCCCGATCAAACACGGCAGTTGATTGTTTATCCACAAATTTATCAAGATGTTTTTGAACTTCCTTCAATGTTTTTTCTGCAGGTTTATAATCAAAATCTTCAATCACTAATTTATATTTTCCTGCACCCAAATAAAATAAAGTAAGAGTATCTGAAACTTTCTCAATTGCCATAAGGGTCTTTTTAATTTTATCAACACCTTCTGAATGGTAAGTGGTAATTTTTATTTCACCTTGAATAATGAATGTTTTTGGTTTGAATTTATCTAAAACTGCTGCCTTCACTTCTTTTGCAATTTTTGCATCAATACCAAGACTTGTTAAATCAAATTTTTCATCCATTACAAGTTCTTTAAAACAAAGATGTAAATGAGAATAATCTTCAAGAATTTTATCTGCTAATATTTTATATAACGCTTCTGGTGTTGTTTTTAATTTTTTAGAAACTGCTTTAATTAAACTTTCTGCTTTTAATTCCTGTTTGATTTCATCTAACTTTTCCCTGCGTTGGTTTGAATTCACTCTACGTAATGAAAGATCAATATGTCCCCGATCTTTGTGAATTCTGAGAACTTTACAGACAATCTGTCTTCCTTCAGAAACAAAGTCACGTAAATTTCTAATTCTTCCTGGAGATACTTCAGAAATATGAATCATACCAGAATCGTTGTATTCTAAAAGGTCTACGAAAACAGAACTGGGATAAATTTTTGTAACTTTACATAGTACAATTTCATCCTCTTCAGGAAGCCCTTTAAGTTTATACATCATTTTATTATATTATAAGAGGAGTTCTTTAAAAATGCTTCTAAAATTTGTGAATAGAAATTAAAGTAAAGACCATAAATCATTTCAATTCAAAATTAAAAAATAATTATGAATTTCCTAAAATTTAATTTAAAACTTCAAGAATTCTTCCAGCAAGTTTTGTCTTTCCGCCTGTAGGAGAAGCTAATTCTTTCTTACAAACTAAACAGGTTACTGGAGTACTTACATTACTGAATATAATCTGTTCATTCTTACATTCTGCACAACGTACTTTAATAAATTTTGATTTGGTTTCTTGTATCATACGAATTCAACTCTCTTTGCACGCATTCCTGATGGCTGGACGCTTGACTTTTTACATACTGAACATGTATATCGTAAATCGGTTTTTTTAGTTGCTTTTGCACCAGTACGTTTAAACTTTGTTACAGCTGGACGGGAATATTTACCATGTCCACCTATTCCACGTGCTAAACCCCGTTTCCTTGAACGATATTTAGACCCTACCGTTAAAGGACTAGGAGATCGCTTTTTATTCTGTGCTACTTTCTGCTCTGTATGTGTTTTACAGATTTTACATAATCTCTTCTTTAACTTTGGAATTTTCATTTTGGTTTATTCAAATAAATTCTTAAGAATGCTTAAACATCCTTATTGTCTTCATGATTTATGTGTTAGAACGAGGGTTATTTAAAAAGGTTTCTGAAAAACCGGCTAATATGAAACCCTCAAAAAATTTGTTTTTTTGATAGCTTAAGGTTATTTAAAGTAACTTCAGCTCAGAAACCAAGGCATCTATCTTTTCTTCTTCATTTGGCCCAATTCCAACACACGTCCTTGTACCTGGTGCAATCACGGTTCTTCCCGCATCTGTGATTAAAGAAACGTTCAAACCTTCATCTTTTGCCATCTGAAAGTATTTAATCAATTCCTTCTCATCAGCCACTTTAAGGACGATTTTAGGCATGCCACTAGATTCCCATGCCTTAACAATCTTAGAATCAGAACGTAGCACTGAAACAACGGATGCATGCGCTACTTGTGCACATGCTTTTCCTTTCGGAAGCTTTAAATCGGTCCTCATCAATATAACTTGTTTGTATGACATAATAATAAAGAAAAGAATTGAGTTAATAAAGATTACTCCTTTTTGAGATTTGTAGAAAGAGCATTTAAAAAATCATTTATCTCACCATCATTTAGAGATTCAAGATAATAAAAATCTTTTAATACTGGGAGAACTGAAACAGGAGCTTGGAAAGAAAGAGATGCAACCGTAACAGCAACACCATTAGATCTATGAGCTTCAACAAGGTGAGCATAATAGAAAGCCAATTCTTCTAGAACATTAGATATCTTTGACATAATTTGTATCCCTTCTAAATATGGTTCATTAGAAGGGGGCATTGTTACCCCATGAGTCGCACATGCTTCATAAACATTTTGAGAGGTAATAGTTCTGCTAATGCGTTCTTCTAATAATAAAAAATTGTCTTCTCTAGTTCCCAGTTTAGTAGCGTTAACTAGATAATATTTTGCATTTACCATTTAATTTTCTGCTTATTAATTTCGTATTTTTACTTTTTCCACTCGTTTTCAAACAAACCAGCAAAATAGTTTACGAAATGAGGTGCTTCTACCCATACTGCACAATCATAACTTTTATGAACTTTATTGTCGTCTGTTAAGAACAATAGAATTTCGCTATTATCAACTAAACAGAATCGTGCATTAATATTTTTATGAGTTTGAACTTTTCCAACTTCGGAAAAACCTTCTACAATATCTTTATGTGTACCAATAGGAACTGCAACTTTAACATTTACACCACGTTTTACTGCTTTTCGTAAGTGACTTGCAAGTAAATTGTATTTCCGTTCTGCACCTTGTTTTGAAAGTAATAAGGTAATACTTGATTTTGCATTTTTAACCATAGATACTATATGTTCATGTGTTTTATCTCGTCCACGAAATGCACCAGATCTATCGGTTGGATCAACTAATTTCACACCTTCAACGTGTAAGGTGTTTAATTCTGATAGAATATCTGAATCTTTTAATTCTGATAATACTTTAGTTTGTAATTCTGCTTCTACAAGAACTTTTTTCTGTACTCTTTCCACAACTTCTGCGGGTGGAACTGCTAAATATTTGATAGGTTTTCCAACTTTTACGATAATGAAACCTTTCTTTTCAAGTGATTCTAAAACATCATATGCTCGTGATCTTGGCACGTTAGAAATATCTGATAATTCTCCTGCTGTTGAGACGCCTCTACTTAATAGAGCTACCCATAGTTTGCTTTCATAGGAATTTAAGCCAAAGTCTTTAAGTTTGTTTAGGAAATCTTTTTGAACGATCATTTTAATTGTGCCTCCACAACATCCCCAGAACCTCTCGTCTCTAATGAATATGTTATAATAAGCCTATTTCTTTATAAATCTTTCGGAACCGTAATCTCTCTAGAGTGACAACACCAATTAATCCACTGTGAACAATCTACTATCTGTCACCTTAAATAATCCAATCCTCGCGCCTGCATCTAACCATCCATGTGCGTAATTAAGCGCTGCAAAAGCTAGAACCATATCTTGTTTGTCATTTAGAAAGAACTTCGCATCTTCGTGATATCTAGACGCCATATCAAAGAAATCTTCTGCTTGTTCTAATCTCTCTTCATCAAACTTATCTCGTGCTGCATCTAATGCTTCTTTAGAAATCTTGAAATACGCATCCAGTTTCTCTTGTGTGATTGTGTTGTTCATTTTATATCATTCAAAAGGTGTATCAGGATCAAAAATTTCAAAAATGTATTGATCTTGTGAAAAATATTTTTCCAAAGTTTTCAACAACAAACCTTTATCAAATTTCCCGAAATCAGTACTTTCTCCGTCAAAAGATAAAAGAGGTTTGGGTCTTCCATTTAAAAAAGATGAATAATTCCCACCACCTTTTTGTCTAGGAACTGGATTTATTTTATAATTTTTTACTTCTTTATCAAACCGTGTCACAATTTCATGATGATACCCTTGATCATTTTCTCTTTGAATACGAACATAACCTTCGCCATCTGATCCTTCAAATAGCATAAACTTTATTGTTCTTCCTTCACGAAATATGGGTAAATTATTTAATGTCATATTTTAATTAAATTAAGGTTTCTTTAAAAGAATTATGGTTAAAAATAAATTAAAAAAATAAAAAATTAAACCCTCACGGGCCTTTTTACAGTAATTGGAAGAACACCTTCATCAAATTCTAAGATTGCAATCTCAATTGGGTCAAAGTTAATTTTAGCTAACTCAGCTTGATCTAACTTTACTAAAAACGGTGCACCCATACTAATTTGTAATGCGCGAGAACCGATCATACGTGCTTTTTCATACTTTGTATATTTAGCTACATCACTCATTGTAGTTTCCCCCGAAGGAAGTTTGCTTTATCCAAAGCAAGATCTACTGCCTTCATCACTTCATCAATTGTCATCGTTCCTTCTCCGCCTTTTTGCATTGCAGAAATTACGCCTGTTGCGTCTGAAGAGACTGTTAAACGTGTGTCACATGCATCTTCTTCTTCTACAGTTGGATCAACAAGTAAATTTCCACCAACCCTGAATATGGTGATGGATAATGTATCTTTTGCAATTGGAAGAGATTCATCAGTATGTTCTTTGTAATTAACATTTCCTTCTTCATCAACAACTGGAAACTTGGTATCTTTCAAAGCTGCCATTACTGCAAGACCTGCTGCGTCAAATAAGTTTCCTGCGTCATTAACTGAAACAATATCAACCATAACAAACCACGCTTTCTCACCTTTTGTAATACAAAGTTTCTTTGTATCAATTACATGAGATTCTCTAATTCCACGATCAGTAACACGTGCAAGTTCAATTGCAGGCATCTGAGGTGGACCTGGTTCATAACGTGAAGAAGATAACGGTGTTAATTCTGCGTTAATCATCAATCCACCTTGATTAGGTGTGTCAGGATAAGGTTTTTCTAAACTTAACTTTACACCTGCAATCACAACAGTATCACCAATCCGAACTTTCACAGAACCTTCAGCAGATTTTGAGATGCTTGATTCAATTTCAATTGGGCCTCGGTATTCGTCTAACTTACGGCCATCAAATCTTTTACCTTCTTTAGCTAATGCAAGAACTGTGTTTTTATTAAATGTAATCATTGCGGTATTCATTGTGGTACCTCCGCGAATTTAGCAACAAGTGCTTTTTTCTGTACGTCAAAGATTTTACTCATAACATCTCGTGCCATTTCAAGAGCTATTTTTAACTCTTCCTTCTTAACATGGCCATCCATTTGTAGTAAAGTAATTTCTTTATTACGTGCAGTCATTGCAACTGGAATGTCTGATACATGTCCATCAAATGCTTCTTCGTTGTATGTTAAATCTGCAACAACTGTACCATCAACGGTTCCAACTGAAACTGAACAAACCATATCTCTCATTGGAATTCCTGCATCTGCAAGTGCCATTGCTGCTGCGGTAATCGCTGCACATCGGGTTCCTGCATCTGTTTGTGGTAATTCTACAAAAATATCAACAACTGAGTTTGGAAATGCTGTTAAATCTACAACAGGTTCTAATGCTTTATCCATAACCATTGCAATTTCCTGTGCTCTTCGTGATCTTCCTGGTCTGATTCTTTCTCCTGTTCCGGAAAAAGGCATCATTGTATATTGACATCTGATAAATCCCTTCTTTGGATTTGCCATAAATCGTGGAAGTACTTCTCGTGGTCCATAAACTGCAGCAATCGCCCAGGTTTTTCCTGTTCTAAATTCTGCAGACCCATCAGCGTTTGGAATTACCCCTACTTTACCTGACATTTCTCTAAGACCATTTGCTTTACGTCCGTCTAATCGTTCTGTGTAAGCCATTATTGCTCACCTCCTTCTACAACTGGTTCTGGTACTGTATCAGGTGCTATTTCTCTTTTAGGAACTCCTAAGAATTTTGATAATTTATCTGTTAAACCACTTTCATGTGCTCGTTGTTCAATCATACGTACCACTTCTTGTGCTTTTAATTCTCCTTCTGCAGAACCACGAAGCCACACTAAGCCATTTTGACCAACTGTAATCTCAACACCAGTTGCATCTTTGATTAATTGAATCATACTTGCTTTCTTTCCAATGACACGTGGAACTTTGTTACAATTGATTCTCATGATTCTTCCACCTTCAACTTTCTTTAAGCCAGGTTCTTTCATGGTAACATCAATTAAGTTCTGTGATGTAACATTAGAAATTTTACATACAAGGAAATCACCAATATCTAATATACCCGTTAAATCTTCACCTTTTCGTACGAATCGTGTGGTTGCATCTCTTACATTTAACACCGCAGTATATGCTGTGTTTGTATCAACTCTCCATCCGCTCATAAGAACATCAGTTACTTTAGCAATTATTTTATCGCCAATCTTTGGTAAATATGGACCTGATAACGCTGTTACTTTCAAAACACGTCCTGATACAGAAACCATACCTAATACTTTTGAAAAAATTTTTTCATCTTCTCTGAATGTGAAGTCACCTGGAATATAATCCATTCCCTCAGCAAGAAGATCTCCTGGGATTACAATATCCCTGTTTTCTACTACTATATTACTCATTTTTTATTTGTGTCGGTACTCTTTTATACATTTTTTAAGAATAAGAATACCGCCTCCTATTCATTTTTCTTTATAGGAGCTATTTAGGTTCATTGTTTATAAAGGTTTGGGTAGGAATATGTGAAAAGTTATTTTTGATAGTTTTGGTAAGAATCTCCTATTTAAATTTTTAATATTTTATAAATAACTAATAAGAATCCCTAACCAAATTTTTTTTCATTGATTTTATCTTTTTCTTCCCATCTCTGTGACCAATCTCCTTCAAGAAATCTTTGAACATTCTTATCACTCTTATCCATAAATGATTGGAAAAATTCTTCAGCCGTAATATTTTTTAATAAACAGATATTTACAATAAATTTCATCACATCAACCAATTCTTCTTTAAGATTCTCCCTATTATCAAATTCTGCACGAACCTCTTCAACTTCTTCACGTAATTTATTAATCAGAATATTAAATTCAGAATGATCAGTTTTTTCTGGACGAATTTTTTCTACATGCGAATTTATCAAATTGCAAAATTCTTGCTGTTTTTCAAAAAGTTGAGATAATTCCATTTTATAAATATTATTTATCACTCAACGCTAACTTGCCCTTGCGTCATGCCATTCAGGGCATCTATAAAATCTTGAACCATGCCCGCAGGTAATTCCACAGTTGCTTTCCAAGATCCATCGCCAAGCCAGTCATCTTTTAAAATGGTAGAATTCTGTTTAACATAGCCATATGCCTTTCCAGTAAATTGACCTGGGACTGTCATAATTAATTTTTTCTTTTCTATAGAAATAGGAATGATTGGACGTAATTTAGAAATAATTTCATCAAATTGTTCTTCAACAGTTTTATTATAATCTAAATTAATTTTTCCTTGTTCTAATGCTAATTCAATTCTTGTGACAGGATGAGGGAATCCAGTTTTTGGATCACAGGCATTTTGATTAATCATATGTACTAATTTTTTAAACTTCTGATCTCTTTCTGCGGATCTATGTCCTGATGTTAATTGAATCTCTCCTTTCATCAGAATTTCATGTGCAACCTTTTCAAATACAGAAGTCCCAAATACCTCCTCCAACTCAGAAGAAGATGCAATCTGGCCTTTATGTGCATCTGCAAAAATTTCATCTGCCATTAAAACATCATGTAATTCAACTTCACCTTTTTTATACTGAAGTGCTTTATCTGGGTCTACAGAAATTTCAAAAGTTTTACCAAACTTTTTAATTCTCGCTAAATTTAACTTTAGTTTATCATGTGAAGATTCGCCTGCCATAATAAATGGAGAAAGAATGTGATATATAAATGTTGAGGATAAAAACAAAAAAAAAATTATTTCACTAATTTTTGTAATTCATCATCTGATAACTTAACGAACCGTTTTTTCTCTGCGTTAATATAAGATGCATCTACACGTTCAAAGTTGAAGTCACTACCTAAGAATTCTTTCAAAGCTGATAATCCTAATTTAATTCCTTCTTCAATACTTATATTAGCTTTCCATTTCTTCTGTAAGATTGGATCAACGATTGCTTCTCCTTCTCCAATGACAGCTGCCCTATGTTGGAAGTATAATCCATATGGTTCTGTGACGAATAATTTAATTGTACCGTCTTCTTCTACACCACCAACTAATAAAGATACACCAAACGGTCGTAATCCTGCTGATTGTGTGCAGATTTGTTTCAAGTCACAAATATCTTTTACAATTGATAAAATATCAATCTTAGAATCGTAGGTTACTGCATGTTGCTGTGCTTTTACTTGTGCTCTATCAACTAAAACACGTGCATCTGAAATAATTCCTGCTGCAGTTGCTGCAATGTGATCATCAATTCTAAAAGTTTTTTCAATTGCTTCTGGCACAACTAATTTTGATCTAATTGGTTTATCAGAAACAAAAACAACACCATCTTTACATGTAATTGCAATAGCCGTTGAGCCTTGCCTTACTGTTTTCTTTGCGTATTCTACCTGTAATAATCTTCCATCAGGAGAAAACATTGTAATGGACCTATCATAGCCCATCTTATCAATCATTTGTTTACTAGGATTCATTATTCACACCTCTTAATTATAATTTTAGACTCGCTTTTTTCAACGTGCCAGAGACTATAACTGATTTTAAAATCACTGCCTCGTTTTTAATCTTTTTGATTAAGATAATCCCTGTTATGGTCTCATCAACGTATTGATGATTTACTTTTAATATAAATCTTTTGCCCTCAGCCTTTACAAATAAGGGAGATGCTTTAGACATTCCCAATTGACCAAAGTATTTTTCTAATGCTGTTTCTACAGCAAATTTCAAATCTAATAAAGAATATTCCTTACTGACATCAAAGACAATGTACCGTTTCTTTTGTTTCAATGATTTCAGGAGTTTCATAGATTTTATTCAACCATCTCTTCCATATCTAAAGGATCTTCATCTTCAGAGTCTTCCTCTAAACCCTCTAATGGCCGACCTGCTAACATTTCTGGAGAGTTTGTTAACATTTCACCAGGTTGTTGACCGCCCAGAGTTGATGCTAGAACTTCAATTTCTCCAAATTTTCCTGAAGAAACTTGTTTTTCATCTCTATACTCTGAACACCACCCATTTTTAATATGGATACGAGCGCCTTGTTTAACTTTATCAACATCTTCATTCCATAATGTTAATGTTACAGTGCCAGTTGCATCTTTAACAATAGCATTACATACTTTTCCTGATTTTCCAAACTTTTCAAAAGTTCTTGCTTCTTTCAATTCCACAACCTCTACAACGAGATCCACTTTTCCTTGATTTGCCTGTAAGTCTTTAATTTCCATATTTCCACCTTTATATTAGATTAGATTAAGATTAAAGTAGTATTTAAGTTTTCTGATTTTGAGTTTGTGGTAATTGTCAATTTAGGATTTTTTTAAAGAAATTGTTTGTTGTAAAAAAATGGAGAATGTTTTATAAAAAATTGGATCTTTTTAATGTCAAAGGGATGGTTCTAAGTAAGTATAATAAAAATGTCATTAGAAGAAATTACAAATCAAGGCACTAAAAAGGCAGCACTTGTTGATATCGGTAGTAATATCACTTATACTACAATCATAGGGGCTGGAATTGATGCTTGGACTGGTTTAAATTTAACTGGAATCGTTGCTGCAAGAACAGCTTCTTTGGGAACGGTCAGCTTGACCTCTGCTCCTTACGGATGGTGGACCGAAAAGGTGTATCAATTTACAAGAACAAGAGAAAATGCTAATTTCTTTAGAAAAAGAGCGGTGGATTTGCTTTCATTCAACACTTTTCAAATACCTGTTTATATGACCGTAGTAGCTGTTGGCTCATTTGTTTCAGAAGGAGAAATAAACACAGAAAAAGTAAAAAATGCAGCTGAAAATTTAGCAATTCTCTCCCCATTTATTGGTCCAACACTTGGAGTCTATATGAATATTTGCAGAAAATTGTTTGGTATTAAAACAACTGCAGAAGGAGCATATAACAAATCACCTTAAACTCTTCCTTTCCCAACTTGATCTTTCAATTGTATCATATGTTGCGCATACTTTTTCTGATGTTCAGCAGGTAATCTTTTGTAATGTTTCTCTAACTCTGTTGTTTTTTCTTGAATTTCTTTTACAGTTCCAGAAACTGAATCCGTTAATTTTGTTTCAAATTCTTTGCCTTTTTGAATAAGTTCTTCAATTTTTTTCCGTAATTGCATTAATTTTAGATAATGATCTTTCTTTTTATCTAATGGCATTTTCAAATAATGTCCATATAATATTTTGTATTCTTTCTTTAAGAATTCTAAAGGGATATCATGTGCTTTTGCAAGAAGATGTTCAATCTTTTCTTCTAATTTCCTTGCAGAAGTCCATACAGAATGATGAAATACAACAATGCCAAAAATTAAAGTAAGGACTGCAATTACACCTAATAATAATTGTAGCCCAGGAGATTCAAGGAAAAGTAATAAAGCCGACGCACTAATAAATACAATAATTAAAACTGTTAACAACCCACCTCGTTTTGTAATCATTTATTTTCACGTAAGTAATGTAGTAATTCTTTAATTTTTATCCGTTTCTGTTCCGTAGTATCTCTATCCCTCACAGTCACAGATTCATCTTCTAATGTTTCAAAGTCAATTGTGATACAATATTTTGTTCCATTTTCATCTGCACGCGCATATCGTCTCCCAACAGATGCTGTTTGATCATAAAAACATGAGAATTCTTTTCGTACTAAATCATAAACTTCATGTGCTTTTCCAACCACATTGTCTTTATTTTTTACTAATGGAAATACAGCACAATAGAATGGTGTGAACTCTGAAGGTAATGCTAACACATCATTTCCTCGCTGTTCGTCTTTATGGTAATTGAGATCTAATAAAGCATAAACATTCCGATCAACACCAAATGATAATTCCAACACATGAGGAATAAATTTTTCACCAGTTGTTTCATCTACTACTTCCATTTTTTCTTTAGAAACTTCTTGATGTCCTTTTAAATCATGATCCGTTCTGTAATGTAATCCACCCATTTCTGTGAACCCTTGTGAATTCAAATCTATTTCAATGTCAAAATGATTTTTGTTGTAGAATGCTTTCTCTTTATCATCTAATTCATAGAATCTAAACTTCTCTTTTGGGATTTTAAGAACTTCAAGATAAAATTTTTGAATAACTGCAAGGTGATAGACATAGAATTTAGGTAATCCACGTTCAACAAGTTCTGTAACACTTCGTTCCACAACCATATTTGATTCACGATCCTCTTGCAACATGACCTGTAAAGGATAATTCTTCACTTTTTCAAAATCTGGATGTTCATTAACTTTACTAGGATTGAAAAATATTTGTAATTCTGCTTGTGTAAATGCTCTTTGTCGTAACGTCAAACTTCGCGGTGAAATTTCATTTCGATACGCACGTCCAACCATTGCAAGACCCATTGGAATTTTTTTACGTAATAATTCAAATTGTAATTTGAAATTTACAAAAGGGGATTGTGCTGTTTCTGGTCGTAAGTATGCTCTTTGAGAACCATCAACGCCTAATTGCACAGGGAACATCATGTTCATGACTTCTACTGGCATCAAATCTGATTTACAATGTGGACACTTGATTTTATGTTCTTCAATAAGATTAGATAATTGTTCAGGAGATAATCCTTCAACTCGCTTCTTGATTGCACCTTCAATAAGATGATCAGCTCTGTAATTCACTTGACATTCGCTGCATTTCGTAATTGGATCAACAAAATTCTCTAAATGCCCAGATGCTTTGAAAACATTTTCATGCATAATTTCAGATCCTTCAATTTCATGAAAATTATCGTGAAGACTTAGAAAGTATCCTCTCCACGCATTTTGAAAATTATGTTTTAGAGAAGTTCCTAAGTGACCATAATCATAGAATCCCGCTAATCCACCATATATCTCAGAACTCCGATAGATGAAACCCTTCTGTTTACAAAATGTTGCCAATTCTTGTGATGTGTGTGTCATTTGGTTTAGAAGTTGTTGGGTGTTTATTAAATTTATCCTAGTTTTTGGTCATACTTAATACGGCTATACATAATCATAGAACCATACTCTAAAATATGATCCGAAAATAAATCCTGAAATTCTTGTACAACATCATGAAACTCATAATTATTCTGGGTAAATATACTTATTTTATAATTCCACATACCAATATAACTTGCTATGAATGCAATATTAGGGTGGTTTTTACAAAATGTAAATAATTTTTCTTGATCTACATTTTTTAATTTTAATAACAAAGAATGCCATTGATACCCCATTAGATTAAAATTTAATACTACTAAAAATTGCTTAATTACTTTAGATTTAATCAAAGTACGTAAACGATTAATAACTGTGTTTGGCGCAAGTTTTGTTTTTTTCGCAACACCTAAAATGGGCATTCTTGAATTTAAGGATAATGCTTTTAATATTTTTTTGTCCACCAAATCCACTTCCTTTTTTGACTGTTTCAGATTGAATTCTTTCATAAAAGAACTCCCCTTAGCATCTTTAATATTATCTAATTGTGCTTGTAATTCTTTATTCCCAACAATTGCGCCTCTACCCGTGTATTGAGTCGTTACTTGTAATAATATATCATAAGAGACTACCAAATTGTCAAATTTTGAAATAAACTCACTAAAAAAAGAATCAAAATGTTCTATTTCTATAGTTGCAACCTCAAACTGAAGATTATAATATCCCCCACAATTTTGTACTAAGACAACATTAGAAGAATGATCTAAGTAGGTAATTATTTCCTTTTCCCTTTCAAGATTTTTAAGTCTTAAAAATACAGTAAAAATGGTGTAACCTAAACTCCTCAGATTTATATAGGTAATAAATCCAGAAATTACTTTTTGTTCACTTAATTTTTTTATTCTATAACTTACAATGTCGCGTGAGATTTTTATTTTTTTAGCAATAGCATTAGTTGAAATCCGTGCATTTTGACCAAGAAGGTATAAAATCTTACGATCTATGAGGTCTAGTTTAACTGTAGGATTAATATTTTCTATTTGTCCTTTAAAATATTTTTTACTCATTTTGAAGACAGAAGATTCAGTTTAATATAAAGATTTTGCAAAAAAGAGGGTTTTTTAAGACAATATCTAATATATTACTAAAAATATAGTAATTAAATGAAAAAAACACTATCTGCAATTATCGGAGGAGTTGTCCTAACAAGCACCATCGCATTAGGACAATATGGCATACCACATTTTTTTCCAAAACAAAGGTATAAACAAACAGGTATTGAAACAAAAGTTGCTAATGGACATACATTTGCAATACCACTTATTGTAGATTCATGGCAAATACCCTATCAGAATTTATTAAACCAAACACAAAACATCATGAGTGAAGCTGACGGAAAAACAATGAGTTATGGTTGTGATCAAGGGGTAACAGTACTAAAATTTGGTATTGGGTGTTATGAGAAAGAGTGTTCAAGAACAGAGTATGTTGAAGAATGTACTACATTTAAAGGATGTGACCCAAGTGCAGGTTATTGCCCCTCAAACGCGAGAATGGATAGAGAAGTATGCAAAGATGTAAAGAGATGTGTGGAATACGGTTCAAAACAAAAATTTTACATTCCTTACGACAGCATGAGTAGTATTTCAAAAGGAAATTCTTTTTTCTCTGATGATGACTTAATTATTAGTACAGATAATGGAGAGGAGTTTAGTTTTGATTTAAATAGTTCAAGTTCAGCGAGAACTGCGGTGTCTTTGTTAAATATACTAAAATCTGCAAGTTACCATATGGAACAACATACAGAACAAATTGAAATACAAAGAGATTCAATCTTAGCAAGTTATAATGTTGCTTTAAGACAAGAGAATTTAAATAAAATAAAGGCTGAAGAAAAGTTTAAAAAACTTCCTTATGCTGCGAAACAAAAAAATTTGAATGGTGAATAAAAATGAGACAAAACAAAAGCACAATTGAACAACATTTTAATAATTTAGCTTTTCAAGAACCTACAAGACCTAACGAATTTTTAAATGATAGGTATAGAGAATGTGCAAAAGCAACAATTGCATCTTTAGGTGTAGGGCTTGCAGGCGCAATCGGCACTTATTTTTTTGAAAATGACGTTCTTGAAATTTTAGCAGGATTTAGTACAATTACAGGATTAGTAATGGGAGGAACTTTAAGTAGTGAGCTTATCAAAATCAAAAAATTAAAACCTCAGTTAGAAGAAAAATTAAAAGAAGAACATGACCAGACTAGTTTTTATGAATTAGATGGAAAATTTACAACAAACCCAACCATTGCTGAAAAAACTTATGGGCAACCAGTTTATTTGATTGATCAAAATTCAAAAATACCATCCCTTAGCACGCCCCATCTTTTATTTATAGGTCCTCATGAAGAAGGTTCTTATCAAAGAAGATTAAGTCAAAAAGTTACTTTTGAAAATATTATTGGACCAGATTATTCTGATAAAATTGAACATACAACTATTTATGAGAACATCTTCTGTAGATTCCCAGATGAATCAGAAATTAATTTGGTATGTGAACCATCTAATGTTCCTATGATTAAGGAAAAATTTAATGGTGCAATGATTTTATCTGTAAATAATGGAACAAAAGCATTTAAGAGATATTTTATCTCTTCTTAATTAAATTTATTTTTTCAACCACCCAACTTCTTCACTAGTTAACTCCAATTCCTCCAGAATGTAGAAGTTGATGGAGATCTATTAAGGTTTTTGCGTAATTTATAAAAATGAAGCAAAAGTTTTTTAAAAGGATTCAATAAATAATTTTTATGGGAGTAATGGAAACAGTTGGAGATTCAAATTCAAAGTATTTAGACGCACTTCATAGGCATACAGAAGAAAGTCAGTCTTCTCGATGGAACAATTATCGTGAAATACCTCTTTTAAACCTAAGAAATGATAATTCTTTGACAACAAGAATTACAGTTAGTCTAATTAATAGATGCGTTAATTCAGATTACATTAAAAATGCTCGATATCTCATGATAGGTTATGCTCGGCGTGGATTTCATGATGCTGAAAATGTCTTAGTGTTCAACCCTTCTGATTTTGAAACTGTACGTATTCCATTTGCACAACCCATTCCAGATTTAGATGTATATGCACCTACGTTTCAAGCAGTACAAGAAATGGGAGAAGAACGCCCCCTTGTTACACCACGAGGAGAACATTATATTGATATTCCTGTTTTAAAAAGATGGTTCTGGGGAGCATATTCCACTAATATTGGAGATTTTTGGGAACAATTTAATGACTCATCTCCAAAGAATCATGCAGAAGACAATCATATTTCATTCTATACCAGACGTTCTGATGGACGTGTTGCCTGGATGCACTTTCCCGTTTCTTCAGAATCTTCAATTGAAGAGAAAGTAGGTAGAATTTAAAAAATCTTCATCCATTCATTTCCTCAACCACCCAACTTCCTCCCCAGTCAATTCTAACTCATGTGCAATCTCTTTCCCACTTCCATTACGAAAAATCTCACGTAAATAAGGAAGTTGTTGTGCTGCTACTTTTGTGGATGTGTGAGTTGCAACTGCTAACTTTGCAACGATTTCTTTCTTCTTGGCATTTGACATATTTGATTGCCAAATTCTTAAGAGTCGCATGGTTGGTTTGTAGTGGACGAATTCTGGATTACGTTCTTCTTTTGCTGAACTAATCCCTGCCGTTAATAGATTGTACATATATGCCAAAAATCGCCAATGTTGACGTCTTCTTATTCTTCCCTGGAATACATCTGCACGTGCAAGATGTTCATATGCTTTTGCTAAAGATTTCGGATCCTTGTATTCTTTAGGAAGATTATGGTCCATCCACAAAAAGACCTCGTTTGGTTGTAAGTCTACTTGATCTAATGCTGGAAGCGCGTTATCTACAGAAGATGATTTGAAAATAATTTGTAAAGCACTCACAATTGATTGCGTTCGTTTTCTATCAGACAAACCTACAACTTTCTCAAATGTTAATTCTTTACCGCAAGTTTGAAGGTCAATTAATGCACCACGTAAATCTCCATCAACTTGTCTTGCTAATGAATTGATTGCTTTTTCATCATGTTTAATATTTTCTTGCTGACAAATCCATGTTAATGCATGTGCAATTGTTCTATATTGTAATTTGTGGAATTCAATTTCTTGTGATACTTTTTTCAATGGTTTTAATTTTGCATCAAAAGGATCGTTTGCGGTTAGAATTATGGGAAACGAGGATTTCTCAATTGCCTTCACAATTGCAGGCACACATCCTCTATCTTTAACACCAGAAACATTATCAATCTCATCTATCAAGATGATCTTTGGTTTGAAGAATAAGGATTGTTGACCTAATGCGGAATCTAAGAATGATTTGATGTTATCTGCTTTTCTTAAATCTGAAGAATTGATTTCAAGCACATCAAAATCCAACTCATTTGCTAATGCATACACGGAACTTGTTTTTCCATTTCCAATTGGACCATATAATAATGCTGCTTTCAGTTTATGCGATTTATAATTCACAATGAAATCTTTCAGTTGTGACACTGCTAATTGCTGTCCAAATACTTGTGCAGATGTTTTAGGCGCATATTTATAGGTATACATATGATATTTTTACAAAAGGAAGTTTAAATGGTTTGCGGTAATACGGCTCTGTCCCAAAAGGAATAAAAATGTATACTAGGGCACGGCACCTTAGATTTGTTCACACGTGAACAAATATGCCTCCATTGGCGCTAGTATACAAATTAGCTCCTTTTGGGACAGCACTGGTAATACATTAAAGATTCTTAAGATTCCAAAGAACCAAAAATATACTAATAATAGAAAAAAACATGATTATCTTATTTTCTAATTTATTTCCAAGACCAATGTCAATAAAATTAAAATTAGGGTTAATTAACGCGACAATAAACGTCAAGGAGAAAATAAATAATAATGAAGCCAAAAGAATGAACACTTTTTTACGGTATAGATGAGACATAATGATAGGATTTTGGTAATATATCTTAAATGTATGCGTTATAAAAAGCACATGTTCGAATATCGTACATTTTGAGAATAAGGTTTATAAAAAAGAACATAAAATTTATCTCCATGTTACAGAAGCTAGATGATCTCATCTTAACAATGCATGAAAAAGTGGTGGACCTTGCAATCAAAACTGTTGGCGCAGATAAATATTCATGTGCGACACAAGCCAATATTGCGGGAACTCTTGGACTTTTAAGTTTTGGTGGAACCCTATTAGAAAGCGGCATTAGAAACTCCTCTCCTTTTTTAATTAGCATGGCATGCGTTATAGGACCTATATCTATTATTTCTTATAAAAAAGGTTTAAGGGATATCAAACCACAAAAAAAAATTGATGAAAATAACGCATTAAAAGGAACACGCCAAATCCCTCAATATAACACAACCCGCCCATTTTTTTGGAGTTTAGGAACTTATGCCATACTCTCTAGTCCATTTTCAGAAACTATTCCAACATTATTAATAGCTGGTTCCCTTGGGTTATACTTATCTGGCAATGAAAGTAGGAAATATTTTTTAAATGTTGAAACACCTTCCGGAACGACAGATTCTTTATTAGATAAATTAAAAGCAGGAATCTCAAATATTGGATCAGAACCAGTTAGGGTTTCTGCTTTGAAATATGAAACCAAAGAATAGGAAAAATCATTTATTTATTCAGAAATATAATTGGTTCAAACTATGTTCGAATTCAAAAATACGACTCATTTCACTTTTTGATAATATTTTAATTGATTAAACATTATAAAAGTGTCATAATACATAATATGATCTGCAAATTCCTTTCTGATTTGTTGTAGGATTGCATGAAATTCAGCATTTGTCCTAGCATAAACGTTACATTGATAATCCCATTTTCCTAAAAATCGCATGTACCAACTCATATTAGGATGATTTTTAATAAATTCAGTGAATCTTTCATGATCTAAATTTTTCATTTTGAATAGAATATGCCACCATTGATAACCTAATTGCGTTGGTGAATATTGGATAAAAAAACGTTTTATAACACCAGCCAAAATCATGTCCTTAATTCTATGTTCAATACTAATTGGTGCTAATGATATTTTGTGAGAAATGTGTTTAATATTTGAGGTGGAGTCTAATTTTAAAATATCTAAGATAGAGAGATCCTTATCATCTAAATTTATTTTTTCATTCATGTTATTATTTATTTTGTGATTTAAATTTTTCTTTTTAAGAAATTCTTTTTGGAAGGTAGAACCTTTATGTTCCCCCACAATTTTTACCTTTTTTACATCATCTTCATGAAGAATCATCCATAACACAAAAATATCCTCTTCTACAACATCCAATACTTCAAATTTTTCAAGAATAGAAGAATACTTTTCAACTATTTTTCCAAATTTATCTATAAACTCCATTTGGTTCCTAACACTCAAAACAAATTGAAGATCATAACTTCCAGAACAAGTAACTATGGTTGTAACCTCAGTAAAATTAAATAAAAAAGCAATGATATCTTGATCATTATCCAAATTTTTAAATTTAAAATAAACACGATATTGATGGAATCCCAATTTTTTAGGATCAAGCATAGCAGCATATCCATGTACAAAATCTATTTCTTCCATTCTTTTAATCCTATATGAAACCTTTTCACGTGATATTAAAAGAAGTCTACCGATTGTAGTTGGTGAGAATCGCACATTATTTTCAAGAATATAAAGAATTTTACGATCTATTAAATCTAATTTAATTAGTTTTTTCTCAAAAGAATATTCCTTGATCTGTCCAATAAAATCTAATTTTGCCATATTTTTTACTAAAAACACATATCCCTTAACTATTTATCGTTATTCGTGGTTTTTTTGGGTTCTTATTTCTTATATTTGTTTGGAGTTTACCATTCTAGAAAATCAATTACTTTTGGAGGAAACAAATGAAAAAAACAATTGAAACAATGATCCTAGCAATGTCTGTTACCCTGGCTTTAGGATGTGACTCTCAAGGAGAAAAAGAATCATGTTCTATTATAGATCAAAGTAAAGATAATTGTTATAAAAATGATGGAACAAATAAAGACGGGTCATTAAGTTATATCAATGCATGCTTTGGAGATCAAAAATGTAAATCTACAAAACCAATCGGCACATCTGATGACTATTGTTTTAGTGAATGTTACACACCAACTTGTTGTAGTGAGAGAAACTGCGATACAGATCAATACTGTACTACAAATCCCTATGATTCTAACCAATGTATTTGCGAATATAAACCAATCCGTGATAAAGGAAATTAAAAATAAGGGAAATTGAAAAAAATGTCATATGAAGATAAATTAGAACCTCTAGAAAAAATTGGAGCCGGCACTGTAGCAATTTTATATGGTACATTACTAAGTGTGGTACTTTATTTGAGTATTCACACTAAGGAAATCAAAAACCCTACTATAACTAACGTGGGAACATATCACTTAGTATTCTATGGTGAAACTATATATCTCAATGAACTACAAAAAACAATTAATGTAGATTTCCACGATAAATGTTTAAGACCTGCAGACAAATATTTCAAAGAAAAAGATAAGGATATAATTGGTCAAAAAATAAAATCTATTACGTATAGATATGGTTTTTCTGGGCCTTGTGATTACATTGAAGATTTAGTGCTAGAATAAATAATTTAATATTAAAAACAGAAAAAGAAACAAATCAAAAAGAAACAAACAAAAAATATAAAACCAATAATAAATATGAAACATACACAAAGATTATCAAAACTTGGAAAAGATATTTTGATTCTTGGCACTTTAGGATTAATAGGATATGGAATTTATGAGGTAGGATTTGCGTCAAAAAACATACAAAATTCTGTTGTTGAAGAGATAGGAGATTATAGAGCATATATTGATCTTGAAAATCCAAGCCTTGATGAAACACATCATTACATAAAAATAGATAATCATTCTAGATGTTTAGATCTTGGAGATTATAATTCTCAACACATTGTAAAAAAAGATCAATTTAGTGTGATCACATATACTCCTAAAATATTTCAAAGATGTGATGAGATTATATACCTTCAAAAATAAAATGAAAATCTTAAAACACAATTACCAAACAAAGCAAGATCCGAGATATTAAACTAATTTAGGAATAAAAAATGATAACCTCAATTAATAATTATGAAAGAATTCCTGGACAATGGTTAACTATTGAAACTTTACATGCACCACAACTATTACCACAATTACAAAAACCAACGATTATTAAATATGCTTCACAGAATCCACAAAAAGGGTCACGATGGATTGTAACACTACAACATGCTAATGAATCTAGTGGATTATATGCTTGTGTGGACACATGGAAATATTTAAATGAAAAAGATATCAGTTTAGATTATGATTTATATTTTCTTATAATGAATGGATATGGAGCCATTGGAAAAGAAAATAGCGCAATTTTTAGTCAAAGGTTTACATCAGATCAAATAGACTTCAACAGAATTTGGTATGATTACAAGGATAATATCCAAAAAAAGATTCCCGCAATACAAAAAACACAAATTGAACAATTAACACAAATAATTAATAATTCTAACCCGGAATATATTATAGATGTTCACAATACAACTGGTAATAATCAACCATTAGGGTTTATTTCAGAAGGAAAAGATGAACAATTAATCTGTTTTCTAGTTGACCACATTGTACATTCAAATAATATCCCTGGATCACTACAAGATAGATTTGCACATATTTGTGAATCAATAACAATTGAATGCGGAAAAACAGGAACTTTAGCATCATTACATGTAGCCACAAAAATATTTCACCAATTTATCCATTACAAAGGACAAAAAAAAGAAGATGAAAAAAGATATTACAGGTATAATGATATAGGAAGGATTGTGATCAAAGATAATATAGAATTTAATTTTTATAACGGCCAGAAACAAAAAAAAGAAGATAACACATTTTGGATTAGAGAGGACATTGAGGATTTCAATCAGTCTCAAATAGAACCTTTTTCCCTATTAGGACATTATAATGGACCAGGATTACCTGTGATTTTTTTAAAAAATGATCAAGATCTAACGTCATCCTATATTTTAAAAGATGGAAACAAAGTTATAATTAAAGAAATGCGTTATGGGTTATTATTTTCAAAAAATAAAACAAATGTCCAAAATTCAGAATTAGGTTATTTAGCTCAAGGAAAATTTAGCTAAAAATCGGCCATATAGAAATGCTGAAGTTATTAATGCAATAATTAATTAACACTGTCTAAAAAAATAACATTTAAATAATTATTTAAGAAACATCAATAAGAAGAAAAAGAAGAAGAAGTTAAAATTGACGAAGAAATTGTAAAAAAGAAAAAATGATTCAAAATGATTCAAAACAATAAATTTGTAACAACGGTACTAGCATTAACTCTTGGTTTAACCTATTGTATTTATGATTTTAAGGATAACAGGAGAATACAAGAAGATACAGTTACCAATTATTACTCTACCAATGTTCCTGGAAAAAACTTAGAACCTTATAAAATTATAAAAATATTTCTTGAAAATCATGATCGTTGTTTATTTACTACAAACTATCTATTTGAACAGATATCCCACCAAGAAATAAATAAGGGGGATTCACTCACAGAGATCATCTATCACCACAATCACTTTTTGAGCCCTATTGGATCTTTAGATAAAGTTGCATTCCAAAATGACTGCGACCGCTTAATAAATTTTGAATTGAAAAAGGTAAAATGATCTCAAAAAATAACACCTAAGAAATTAAAACCTAAATTTTAAAATCCTATCTCCCTGTTCTCATGTCAATCCGATGATCGTATTCATCTACGATTTCCCCTACGATTTCTTCAAGAACATCTTCCAATGTAACAATGCCTGTAAATTTACTTACCTTACCATGAACAATAAATAGATGCATTTTTTTCTTCTTAAACAAATTCAGAACTGTGCCCAATTTATGTATTTCACTAATTGTATGAACTTCGTGCCTCATTATTTCTCCTGCTGTCGCATTAGAATTTATTTTGACAGAAATTAAGTCTTTAACATAAAGTATACCAACGACTTTATTTTTAGTGTTACCATACACAGGAATTCTTGAATGCCCCATTTTATAAATTTCCTTACGTAATTCTTTATTTAAAATTGCAGATTTAGGTAAACTAAAGACATTAATTTTGGGTGTCATGACTGATTTTACCTTCATTGAAGAAAATTCCAATCCTCCTTCAAGAATTTCAAACTCATGTTTATGAACATCCGTTTCTAATTTTCTTTGTTCTTTTAAAATTAATTTAAATTCTTTCCGGGAAAAAATTGTAGGTAATTCTCCACCTAATGCCCTATCTAAAATAAGAGCTATAGGTTTAGAAATAGGATATAGTAAAATCAAAAAAAACCACACAATCCATGTGATCTTTGCCCCAAACTTTAAAGCGTGTCTTGAAAAGACTGCTTGAGGAATAATTTCTCCAAAAATTACAATTAAACCTGTTGCCATAAATCCCGCAACAACACCTGTAACGATTGAACCTAAAAATAATGCTAATGCTGAGTTTACAGCAACATTCCCTAAAAGTAATGTAATTAAAAGAAGATTTCCTTTTTTTCTTAAAGGATAAACACGCATTGCCGCTTTATTACCAAGTTTAACTCGTCTTCTCAAACTAAATAAATCTAAACTCATTAGTCCTAAACTTAAACCAGAAAAAAGCCCAGATAAGATTAATATACAAACAACAATAATGTATGTTACAAAGGTCATGTTTTTAATTAATAAAAATTAAGAAGTATATAATGGTTACTATTAACTCCACACCAGGCTAATATGAAACCCTCTTTTTCTTTTGTATTAGCGCCCTGGCGTAGCCGAGGCATATGGGATAGCAAAGCTATCCCCATAATAAATGCCGTGCCCTAATACAAAGATTGTTGAGGGCTTTATATTAGCCTCCACACCAATAATATATATAAACCAAAACACTTCAATTTCTGACATGGAAACTGGCTTGACGTTTGCTGACGTATTACTTGTTCCAAAGAGAACACCATTAAATTCTAGAAGTGAGGCTGATACAAAAACAAGATTCACAAGAAATATTCCATTACACATTCCCTTAGTATCTTCTAATATGGCAACGGTCACTGAATATCGTATGGCCATTGCAATGGCAAGAGAAGGCGGCCTTGGAATCATCCATCAATTTAATACAATAGAAGAACAAGTTGCAGAAGTGAAGAAAGTTAAACGTTCTACCAGTTATGTGATTGAAGATCCAATTACCGTACCTCCACACATTACAATTAAAGAAGCAATTGAAACCATGAATAAAACGGGTGTTACGAGTCTTCTTGTTTCTGAAAACAAACAGTTAAAAGGTATATTTACACACCGTGATTATTTATTTGAACAAGATGATTTAAAATTAATTTCTGCTGTGATGACACCATTTGAAAAAATGATTACAGCAAATCCACATATAGAAATGACTGAAGCAAAACGCATTCTTCATGAACACAGAATTGAAAAGTTACCATTGATTGAAAACGGGGAAGTAAGAGGATTAATCACAACAAAAGATATCCAGAAACTTGAACATTGGCCACATTGTACACGTGATGAGAAAGGAAGATTAAGAGTCGGCGCAGCAATAGGCGTAAAAGATTCTTTAGAACGTGCACATGCATTAATTAAAAGCGGCGTTGATGTTCTTGTTCTGGATGTTGCACACGCACATTCAGATTTAGTCATTGAAACATTAAAAGCATTAAAAGCAAATTTTCAAATTGATATTATGGTTGGAAATATTGCAACAGCTAATGCAGCAAGAGATTTGATTGAAGCAGGTGCAGATGGTTTGAAAATTGGGATTGGACCTTCCCCTGTATGTACAACAAGAATTATTTCAGGATCTGGCGTTCCACAAATTTCTGCAATCATAGATGTTGTCAAAATTGCAAACCAATATAATATTCCCATAACTGCAGATGGTGGCATGAAATATCCAGGTGATGTTGCAAAAGCAATTGCAGCAGGAGCTTCTACAATTTATTCAGGAAATTTCTTTGCAGGTACAGATGAAGCGCCTGGAGTTATTATGATGAAAGATGGAAAACGCTACAAGAGATATATGGGTTCAGCTTCATATGATAGTGGTCATGAAAGAAATGAACATGCAAATAAGAAAAAAGTACGAGAGCGTTTAGATATTTTTGTAGAAGGAGTTTCAACATTAGTTGATTATAAAGGGCCTGTTGAAGATGTTATTAAGAGTATTATTAAAGGATTGCAAAGTGGTATAAGTTATTGTGGTGCAAGAACCATTAAAGAAATGCAAGCGAATGCAGAATTTATAAAAATTACAGCAGCTGGGTGGAAAGAATCACAATCCAGAGGGGAGAAGTTAAGTGAATGATTTATTTTTTCCAATAATTTACTAATCGTGTGTATAAAGCTGAAAGTGGAGCGATTTCTTTATAATGGAAATTATTTCCATCTGATGAAATTCTCTTATAACTTCCTGAAATACTTCTAATAGGTATAGGATTTCCTTTAACTGAAAGTTTAAGTTCTAAAGAATCAAAATCGCCTTTATCAAAATCAAACATAAAAATCCCTCTTTGTGTAGTAAATTTTCCATGACCTCCAGGTTGCCACGTTTCTGGCAGTAATGAAGGAGCACCCATATAAATACCATTCACATTCAATGGTTTAGATTCTATTTTTATTTCTGGCTGAAGATTATAAGGGTCTTGTTTCATAGAAATTATTTAAGTAGAAGCTTTATAAAACTTGTGTGAAGTGTATAGTGCAAAAAATCACATTCTCAACCTAAATTATTTAAATAGAAACATTCTCCAAACCAAAATGGAACTCCCTCAACGATATAACCCTAAAGAAGCTGAAGCAAAATGGCAAAAATTTTGGTCAGATAATGATATTTTTACATATCACAAAGATGATAATAAAGAAACTTACAGTGTAGATACACCACCACCAACTGTTTCTGGTACAATGCATCTTGGACATGCGTTTTCTTATACCCAACAAGATATTGTGGTACGATATCAACGTATGAAAGGAAAAAATGTATTTTTTCCATTTGGAACTGATGATAATGGCTTACCTACAGAAAAATTTGTGGAAAAAGAAAAAAAATTACTTTCACGAAATATGGATCGTCAAGAATTTATCCAGATTGCAAATGATGTAATTGAAATTAAAAAACCAGAATTTATCAAAAGTTGGCAAGAAATTGGAATGTCTGCAGATTTCAAACGATCCTATTCCACAATTAATAAACATTGTCAAATCACATCTCAAGCATCCTTCATAGATTTATTCAATAAAGGAAGAATTGAAAAAAAGGAATCACCTGTTGCATGGTGCGTATCATGTCAAACTGCAATCGCACAAGCGGAATTTGAATCTGTTGAGAAAGGTTCTCATTTTAATGATATTAAATTTAAATCAGGGAATCAAGATTTAATTATTTCTACAACCCGTCCAGAATTAGTGCCAGCATGTGTTGCGTTATTCTACCATCCAAAAGATGAACGATATAAACATCTTGGAGGAAAGAAAGCAACTGTCCCTGTATTTAATTATGAAGTTCCAATCATTGCAGATGAATCTGTAGAAAAGGATAAAGGAACTGGATTAATGATGGTATGTACGTTTGGAGATAAAGAAGATGTTGAAAAATGGCACAAACATCATTTAGATTTACGTGTAGTTTTTGAAAAGTGGGGAAAGATGAATGACCTCGCAGGAGAATTCAAGGGTTTAAGTATCAAAGATGGACGTAAAGCAATCTTAGCAAAACTTGAAGAAAACGGATTTCTTGTCAATCAAAAGGAAATTACACATGCAACAAATGTGCATGAACGATGTAAAACACCCATTGAATTTATGAAAACCAAACAATGGTATATTAAAATTCTAGATAAAAAAAATGAATTATTAGAAGCAGGAAGCAAAATAACATGGTATCCTCAACACATGAAAGTGCGATACGATCATTGGGTTGAAAATTTAAATTGGGATTGGTGTATTTCTAGACAAAGACATTTTGGCATCCCAATCCCCGTGTGGCAATGTGAAAGTTGTCAAGCATTCGTTATACCAAAATTAGATGAACTTCCAATTGATCCTACAACCAGTACAACAAAAAATAAATGTACATGCGGGTCTTCAAAATTAATTGGAGAAACAGATGTCCTTGACACATGGGCAACGTCTTCAATGACACCTGAGATTGCACGTAACTGGGCACATAAAGGAGAATATGATATTGAATATATTAATGCGCCAATGGATTTACGTCCGCAAGCACATGACATAATTAGAACCTGGTTATTTTATACATTAGCAAAATCTTATTTCCATTTTGGCAGAATTCCTTGGAAAAATGTTGCAATTTCCGGACATGCACAGGATTCTGCAGGAAGAAAAATGTCAAAATCCATGGGGAACGGTATTGATCCCATAGAAATGATTGAAAAATATTCTGCTGACGCACTTAGATTCTGGGCAGCAACTTCTAAACTTGGCGATGATTTACCCTTCCAAGAGAAAGATTTGTTAACTGGTCAAAAAACAGCAACTAAAATATTTAATGCAAGTAAATTTAGTTTAATGCATCTGAAGGACTTTAGTCCAAAGACATCCCAAAAATCAGAAGTTACGGAAATCTTTGACCAATGGTTGTTAAGTAAATTACAAAAAATCATTAAATCAGCGACTGAAAGTTTTGACAAATACGAATATTCAAAAGTTAAATCAGAAGTTGACATCTATTTTTGGCAAATATTCTGTGACCAATACCTTGAAATTGTGAAAGATCGTTTGTATAAACCCGAACTAAGAGGAGATCTACAACGAAAAAGTGGACAACAAGCATTGTACACAACATTACTTAGCATCCTTAAGATGTTAGCACCAATCGTGCCCCATATTACGGAAGAAGTCTATCAATTATATTTCAAAAATTGGGAAAACAAAGAAAGTATCCATATTTCGTCATGGCCAGTATTTAATGAATCTCTTGTGAATGAAAATGCAGAAATTACAGGAGATTTAGGTGTGGATGTTATTAATTCTATACGAAAATATAAATCTGAAAACCATGTATCTATGAAAGAAGAACTTCAAAGTATCGTTTTAATTAGTGAAGAAACAAATTTTAAAGAGATGATTCTTTCCATTCAAGATGATTTGAAATCTGTGTTACATGTGAAAGAAATTGTTTTTGAGGGTGAAACCTCAACTGTGTCTGAAAGATTTGGTATTAAGATTGGTGTTGTAAATCAAGCTTAAATAGGCTCAATTTTACGAAAGATATTTAAGCGAGCGTATGCATATAAACACAAATAAACGTAAAATCATAAAAATTATTGATAATGAATTTTTAGAATGCAAATCAAGCTTTGTTTGATTGCACAAAAAATCTTTAATTTTTTGTGCCAAAAATTTCACCATAAATTTTAATGTATTACGTTAATTTTCAATTAGTGAGGTGTGATAAAATGGAAGCATATTGTGTTAAATGTAAAGCAAAAAGAGAGATGGTAGACGGTAAAGAAACTACAATGAATGGTAAAGGTGGTAAGCAAAGACCAATCATGAAAGGTAAATGTCCAACATGTTCTACAACAATGGTTAGAATTCTACCAAGTAAAAAACCAGCAGAATAAGTTCTGTTTTTATTTTTTTTCTTTTATTGATTAGGCTTTGTAGAATTGCTTTATTAATAACACCTTTAAATAAATTATTTGTATGTGGGTTAATAGTACCACAGGAGGCGCATTTGTAAGTTTACGAACAAATCTACCGCGCCGTGTACTATTAACATGGAACATAGAAATGATTTACCCTCAAGTGTTATGTCTTTAAATAGCATTTCTACAGAGCCCATTGATTGCAAACATTTAAAAGTTCTTAAAAAAACATTTCTTGTATGAAAGAAATGTTTATCCCCATATTTTTAGCAGTGATGGTCGGAGTTGTAGAATATTTTAGTAAACGTATTAATATTACAGGTAAACAGTACAGTAGTAAGATTCTTTCCTTTTCTGCAGGTGTTTCTATTACTTATTTACTTTTAGAGTTATTACCAGAATTTACAGAAGCAGCATTAGGAATCAATAAATATCTTTTTATAGCATTACCTTTAGGATTTATTAGCCATCATTTAATTGAAAAACAAATTTATAAACATAATTATAAACACGATCTTGTGAAAATGTTAACTTTAGAGGAACATTTATTCTACTTCTTTTATCACATAATTTTAGGAACAGTAATTGTAACCTTTAGTTTAGAAAGTATAACCAAAGTATTATTGTTGTTCTTTACAATTTTATCATTTACAGCGGTAAGCAATTTGCCTTCCATCAAACATAAATCTATGGAACGTGCATTGTTTCTTTCAACATCAACATTAATTGGTGTTTTACTGGCATTATCCATCTGGAGATTTATCCCCCAATGGGTTCATTTTTCTTTAGTTGGTTTCGCAGCAGGAGTCTTGTTATTCACAATTACGCGACATCATATTCCATTCGGACGTCGAGGAAAAATTGGATACTTCTCTGTAGGCTTTATTTTATATTCCTTAATTATTATGGTTAGTTGGAGTTTTTGAATGGCCTATTTGCGAGATTATTATATGTTATAATTTGGAGAAGAAAAGTTATCTAAACCTTAACCAAAGAAGGACTCTTAAATCTCTTAAACAATACACCAAGAATATTCTTTGCTGCAATCTCTGACATTGCTTGACGTGCTTCAATTGTTGCAGATGCTGTATGGGGTGTTAATACGACATTGTCTAATTTATTCAAACCAGGGGATAATTTTGGTTCATTTTCATAGACATCTAAAGCTGCTCCTTGAATTTGCTTATTCTTTAATGCTGTGACTAGAGCTTTTTCATCTATGATTGGTCCTCTAGAAGTATTAACAAGATATGCAGTTTTCTTCATTAACGCAAGTTCTTTTTTTCCAATTAAATGATGTGTTGAAGGTATTAATGGAACGTGAATTGTAACCACATCTGATTTTTTTAGTAATGTTGAGAGAGAAACTTTCTTTGCATTATACTTCTTTTCAAACTTAGGTTTCTTGTGGATATTGTGATACAACACATTCATCTCCATACCCATAACCGCCTTTTCAGCAACTTCTGCTCCAATTCTTCCTAATCCTACAACACCAAGTGTTTTTCCTTTAAGTTCTGTTCCTAACAATAACATAGGCGCCCAGCCTTTATATTTTCCTTTCTTGGTAAATTGGTCTGATTCCGTAATACGTTTTGTAATCGCAAGCATTAATGCAAATGTATGTTCTGCAACTGCATCTGTTAACACACCAGGTGTATTTCCAACAGGAATTTTTTTGGAAGCTGCATGTTTCACATCAATGTTATTGTAGCCTACAGCATAATTTGAAATAATTTTAAGATTAGGATTAGCATTGATAATAGATTTGTCAATTTTATCTGTAAGTAAGCAAAGAAGAGCATCACACCATTTCACACCTGCAAGAAGTTCTTTTTTAGAAATAACATGATCATGTGGATGTATTTTTACTTCACAATGTTTCTTTAAAAGATTGAGACCTTTATCTGGAATTTTACGTGTGACAAATACTTTTGGTTTTTGCATATGCTTGGAAATATTTTTCTATATATAAATATTCGTAACTATGAATTAGTTGAAACCAAAGACTTATTAACAAAAAAAATATTCTTACCCTTGATGGATGTATATGATTTACTCGTAATTGGATCTGGTGCTGGGTTAAATGTAGCAGTTGAAGCTGCAGAAGCTGGGCTAAGTGTGTGTATCATAGAGAAAGGTCCTCTTGGTGGGACCTGTTTAAACAGGGGATGTATCCCTTCTAAAATTGTCATCCATTCTGCTGAGGTTGCAGAAGGTATCCATAGATCAAAAGAATTTGGTATTACCTCTTCAATTTCTAAAATCAATTTCAAATATGTAACAGATCGTGCCAATAAAACTGTTGATGCAGATGCACGAAGTATTCAAAAATCTTTATTGAAAGGAAAAAATCCTACATTGATTCAAGGTGAAGCAAAATTCATTGCACCTTACGTTGTTCAAGTAGGTAAAAAACAAATCAAAGGAAAGAAAGTATTAATTGCATCCGGAGCATGTTCTTTTATCCCACCGATTGAAGGTTTGGATAAAGTTCCTTACATGACATCAACTGAAGCATTACGTCTCACAAAGCTTCCGAAATCAATGATTGTGATTGGGGGCGGATATATTGGGTGTGAATTAGGAAATTTCTATGGCGCATTAGGATGCAAGGTAACAATCCTTCAACGTGGAGATTTATTATTACCTAGAGAAGATGTTGATGTAGCGAAAACATTTACAAACCTGTGGAAAAAGAAATTTAATATTATTCTAAACGCATCAGCAATAAAAGTATCTAAGAAAGGGAATTTAATTACAGTTACTGCAAAGGTTGGAAATAAGACAAAAACATTTACCGCAGAAAAAATCCTTGTTGCAACTGGAGTGAAACCTAATTCAGATTTGTTGGCTGTAGAAAAAACAGGTGTGAAAACAAACAAGTACGGATTTATTCAGGTAAATAAATTCATGGAAACTTCTCAAAAAAAAATATGGGCATTGGGTGATGTTTCTGGTGTGTACATGTTTAGACATTCTGCAAATTTGGAAGCAGATTTTGCTACGATTAATATTCTCAATAAGAAAAAGCAAGCAGTTGATTATTTCCCCATGCCACATGCAGTCTTCACTTCTCCAGAAATTGCAGGTGTTGGTTTAACGGAACAAGAAGCAAAAGAACAAAAGAAAAATTATGTTGTGGGACGAACATTCTACAAAAACACAGGCAAAGGAGAAGCATTAAATGAAAAAGATGGATTTTGTAAATTTATTGTTGAGAAAAAAACAAAAAAAATTTTAGGTTGCCACATTATGGGACCAAATGCTTCTATTTTGATCCATGAAGTCTTGATTGCGATGAAAGCTAAAAATTCATTGAACCTTCTGAGAAATGTTGTTCACATCCATCCTGCTTTGAGTGAAGTTGTGCAACGAGCAGCAGGCAATGTTCCTTTGTAATTTGAAAAAAAATAAAAAACATGTGTTAGAGTTTATTCTTATCCCATTATCATTTATTCACATTCGCAACAGTTTTTACAAGCTCCTTCGTCACTACAAACTTTGCTTGCTTCATCTCCACAATATTCACATTCAGGCATATTTTCACCCCCCATAGTAGATTTAGCGGTAATTGAAAAACGAGTTTATAAAAGTTTCCCTAATTACAGATTTTCAAAGCAGCTCTTAGGATATGTTCTGCACTAAAACCAAATTTCTTTAACAATTCAACTGGTTCCCCTGATTCTCCAAACCGATCCTTCATGCCTATTCTTTTAATAGGGATGGGATATACTTCAGATAAGAATTCTGTCACTGCACCACCTAAACCACCTGTGATTTGACCCTCTTCAACCGTAATGATTTTCTTACATTTCTTTGCAGCCATTAAAATAGTTGCTTTGTCTAAAGGTTTAATTGTATGTGAATTAATAACCATGGCATTAATTCCTTTCTTTTCTAAATCTTGCGCTGCTTGCATACATTCGGCTACCACAGGACCTGCAGCAATTAAAACAATATCTTTCCCTTCCTTTAAAATTTGAGCTTTTCCAATTGTAAATGGTGTTTTAGAGGTGGTCATTTGTTGTGATGCAGAACGTGCAAATCTCATGTAACAAGGGCCTTTATATTTTGCAATTGCTATGGTTGCTTTCTTGGTTTGTTCATAGTCAGCAGGAACAATGACAACCATATTTGGAAGTGCGCGCATAATTGCAATATCTTCAAGCATTTGATGCGTTGCACCATCTGGTCCAACGGAAACACCTGCATGGGCCCCAATAATTTTAACGTTTTGATTGTTGTAACAAATCGTTGTTCTAATTTGTTCCCAACATCTTCCAGGACAAAAAGCTGCATATGAAGATGCAAACGGAATCTTTCCAACTGCTGCTAATCCTGATGCAACTGTCACAAGATTTTGTTCAGCAACACCCATCTCCACATACTGTTGAGGATATTTTTTAGCAAATTTATCCACCTTTGTAGACTCTTTTAAATCTGCACAAAGAACCATAATTTTTTTACTTCTTCCTAATTCAACTAATGCATCACCATAACCAGATCTCGTAGGTACTAATTGTCGGTCAAAGTTCAGATGTAAATTTTTATTGATGCCTTTCATTATTTATGTATTGGTTTAAATTTATTATGTGCCGTAATCCAATCTCCTCGTTCTTGTACTTCGTGTGCATGTATTTCTTCAATTGCTAATTGAGCTTCATCCTCCTTTGGAGGTTTTCCATGCCACTCATATTTATTCTCCATGAAATCAACGCCTTTCCCGGGGATAGTATTTGCAATAATCATTAAAGGTTTCCCTTTATTATTTCGTGCAGCTTTTAACACGGCAACAATTTGTTTCATATCATGCCCATCAATTACTTTAACATGTCAATTGAATGCTTTATACTTTTCATCTAATGGATCTAAAGGCATTATATCTTCTGTATTTCCATCTATTTGGATATAATTCCGATCTGTAACTGCAATTAAATTATCTAACTTATTTTTCGCTGCAAACATGACAGCTTCCCAATGATTCCCTTCATTTTGTTCACCATCACTACACATAACAAAAACTTTATTTGATTTTTTGTCAAGCTTTAATCCAAGTGCCATGCCCGCAGATTGTGATAATCCAGATCCTAAAGGACCAGATGTTGTTTCTAATCCAGGCAAAGAAGATCTATGAGGATGTCCTTGTAATCTTGTACCCCATTTACGTAATGTAAGTAATTCTT
>JABMOA010000018.1 GCA_013204355.1 Candidatus Woesearchaeota archaeon
GGATGTAATGAGAGTGGAGTTGGAATCTTTGGAAAAACAGAAGTCTGAAGTATTACAAAAGAAATCATTGTTACAAGAACGTGTGCAACAATTACAACAGAATATGATGAAGGAGAAGCAAGAGATTCGTCAATTGGAAGAACAGACATCTGTGTTTAATCTTAAAGAAGAATTGTTGATCGGGTTGAAGGAGAAAGTTGATGCAGGAAATGTCTTAGAAGAAAAGAAGAAAGAGTTGGATGAGAATTATACGAAGATTTCTTCAGAGGTTTCTAAGCATCAAATGTTGTTAGATCAATCTAAACAATTACAACAAAAGATATTGTTGCTTGAAGAATGTCCAATGTGTTTACAGAATGTAACGCATGACCATAAATCTAAAATTTCTTTAGTTGAAAATGGAAAAGTTTCAAATGCAGAAAGAAATTTGGATAATTTAAATATTAAAAAAATTGGAGTCTTAAATCTACAACAACAAATTACAACACAAATTCAAGAATGGAATTTACAAAAGAATTTGTTCACAAAAACTGAAGTTGAATTATTTCAATTAAAGGAAAGGAAGAATTTGTTGGATGTGAAGAAGGAGGGTATTAAAACTTTAATTATGAAAAATAATGCATTGATGCAAGATTTTTCAGTTGTAAACGCTGTGGATGTGGGTGAATTGCAAATACGAATTAAAGAGAATCAAGAAAAGATGCAGATGATTTTACAACAGGAACATATGCAACAACAAATTACATTAATTGGAAAGCAAAGAGAGAGTTTAATGCAAGAGTTAACGATCTTACAAGATGAATTAACATTGATAGAACAGCAGTTTTCTTTGAAACAGGATTTAACTGATGTTGTGAAGAAAAGAAGGTTAGGGTTGCAAGAAATTCAAGAAAAGGAGAAGACACTAACAGTTGAGGAAGTACGTTTGAAAACAAGTATTCTAAATTGTGACAATCAGGAAAATGAGTTGAGTCTTCAAATTGTAAGATTCAAAAAAATGGAAGTTGAGTTGAAAGGTAATCAAGATTTGTATAGATGGTTGGATGGATTCTTTATGCCATTAATGTATACAATTGAGAAACATGTCATGATTCACATTCATAATTTATTTAATCAATTATTTCAGGAATGGTTTGATATTTTAATTGAGGATGATCAAATTACAGCTAGGATTGATGATACATTTTCTCCAATGATTGAGCAAAATGGATATGATGTTTCGTTTAGAAACTTAAGTGGTGGCGAGAAAACATCTGCTGCACTTGCATATCGTTTGGCGTTGAATCGCGTCATTAATGATGTTGTGCATCAGATTAAGACAAAGGATTTACTTATTTTAGATGAGCCAACAGATGGATTCAGTTCACAGCAGTTGGATAAGGTTCGGGATGTTTTGGAGAAGCTTAATTTACGGCAAACTGTGATTGTTTCACATGAATCTAAGATTGAAAGTTTCGTGGAACATGTGATTATGGTGAGAAAAGAAGGGCATGTGAGTAATGTATATTCTTAAATAGGTGTGGTAGACTTTATGTTTTAGAATGGAAATGGTTTTATAAGGAATTTGTTAACCTTTAATTAATGGCAATTGATACAGTTCTTGATTTTAATGAAGAAAAAATATTAACACATTATCAAAGAAGTTTACGTGTTCCTTTAAGTTGTACGATTAAACGATTAGAAAACCCAGAAGTGAGGTTAGATAACAATGAACCTTATAGAATGGATAATGAATCTTTAGGAATCTTATATGCTGCAATTATAGAATCAAGTACTTCTAGAACGTCACCTGGAAAAAAACAAGGAAATGCATCACATTTTGGAGAGAGTGCTTTACAAGAATTGGAAAAAACATTTCAAATGTATTCTCGTGGTGCTCTTGCACGATTTCAATTGAAATTAGAATTACGCCATTTTAACCGCGAGGGATTAAAAGAAAATTATACAAACAGAATTTTTGTGCCAGACGTTTTTTATGAGGGATCATTAGAGTCAAATGTTTCCAAGTGTGCACAAAACAAAAATTTTGAGAAAATTGGACAGGCGTTAAGAAAAGGCGCAGAATCTTATTTTGATCTTACAGTTAAAAAAAATATGCCCCATTATAGATTTGCTGCGGAATATAAATCAATTAATGATGCATTAAAGAGATGAATAGATGGTAGGAGAAATTCACAATTATATTCTAGATACAAATGTATTAATTGGCAATCCTGATGCAATCCATACCTTTGATGGAAATAATATTTACCTTCCAATCACAGTAATTAGAGAATTAGATAAATTAAAAAAAGGAACTGGAGAAGTTGCATTTTCTGCACGGGAAGCTTTGAGAAACATAGGTAAATTAACAGATAATGTACAACCTGATGAGATTCAAGAAGGAATTAAATTAGGGGATGGAAGTACGTTTTATCTTTGTGATGAAAAGAAGAGATCAGAATATGGTGATGATGATATTTTAGATCTTGCAGAAAAAATAAAAAATGAGCATAAAAATCAAAAAACCGTCCTAGTTTCAAAAGATACAGCTGTTCGGATTCGTGCGAAAAGTAGAGGTATTTTTTCAGAGGATTATTTTCATGATAAAGCTCAAGTTGATTTTGATGAAATGTTTTCCATACAAGATCAATTTACACTTCCAGATGAGAGTTTAGCTAATATGTTTTCTGGATCTAAAGATGGAAAACCAAATATCATTGAAATTCCCGAATCATTAGAAGGTAGAGTTCAACAGAACCAATATTTTGAAATTTTATCAAATGATGCTTCATATAGGCTACATGTGAAAGTAAAAGGAACACAATTAGTGTCTTTAAGTAATAATAGACGTACACAAATAGAAGGTATTAAGGCACGAAATTCACGACAATTATATTTATTAGATGCATGTTTAGATCAAGAAGTTCCAATTGTAAATGGTTTAGGGAGAGCAGGAACAGGAAAAACTTTAATGGCTATTATTGCAGGTCTGAATCAAATAAATCATCTTAATGAAAAATATGAGAGGATAATGGTTTTCCGGCCCTTGGTTGATGCTGGCTCCAGCGAAATCGGATTTCTTCCTGGCAGAGTTGAAGACAAAATTGGACCTTATTTTGGTGCAATTAAAAATTTAGTTGATTTTGTTTTAAAGGGACCAGGGACTCAAACATTATTAGCTGAAGAAAAATTAATTTTCAATCCACCAAATTATTTGAGGGGAGACACAGTTAATAACACTTACATTATTGTTGATGAAGCTCAAAATTTTACGAATGCAGAACTTCGTTTGATAGGAACAAGAATGGGACAAAATTGTAAGATGGTTACAGTAGGAGATCCTTTCCAATCAGATTTGCGTTTTAACAATGATGAACGAGATAATGCATTAACAAAGGCAACTGCTTATTTCAAAAACCTTAAAAAACCCACTGAACGGGCATTGTTTGCATACGTTGTTCTCAATGAAGTTGAGCGAAGTAAAAGTGCGGCAGTGTGGGGTAAATTTTAATATTTTTTTCTTGAAAGATTATTTTTTCTTGAAAGATTATTAATTGAAAATCAATCAAAAAATAATATTTTTTAATTATTAAAATTTAATCTACAACAGCTTTCAATGCTTTAATAGAAACTTCTAATTGTTTGTCACTAGGTTCATTGGTTGTGATTCTTTGTAACCATAACCCTGGTGCGATTAATATTTTTACGATTGCATTCTTGTGATATTTCCCAGAAAGTTTGATTAGTTCATATCCTGTTCCTGCGAGAACTGGTAGTAAGAGTAGTCTTCCTATAAATTTCATAAGGAATGATCCTGGAATTAATGTAAATAGGAATATTGATAATAGGAGTACAATGAAAATAAAAGTAGTTCCACATCTTGGATGGAAACGTGTGTATTTTCGTACGTTCTCTACAGTTAATGGTTGTTTTTCTTCATAGCAATAAATTGCTTTATGTTCTGCACCGTGATATGAGAATAATGTTTTTACATCTTTCATCATGGAGATTAATAATAAGTATCCTACAAATAATCCTACTCTGAATACACCATCTAAGATGTCAAACCATGTTCCATTTGGTGCAAGATATTTTGCAGAAAGAAATGGAATTAATACAAAAATGACTGCTGATGCTAAGAATGATAATGATACGGTTGTAATAACTTCTTTTTTGGAGAGTTTTTCTTCCACACCAAGGTTTTGGTTACTACTCCAAATTAGCGCACGAACACCATCATATAATGTGTATCCTAATCCTACAATACCACGAATAAAGAATTTATTGAAAATTTTTGGAAATTTAGAATTTTTTTCTTCTTTTACTTTGATGGTTCCATCAGGTAAACGTACTGCTACTGCGAAACGTTCTTTATTCCGCATCATCACGCCTTCTATAACTGCTTGTCCGCCTACATCCATATAGTGATATTTTGGTTGGATGTTTATAAAAGTATCCCTATAGGAAAGGAAAATTCTGCTATTCACCAAATTAAGAGGTAAAAAGGCTCGTAGAAACCTTTAATAATTTTGTATTAGGGCACGGCATCTTTCATGAGAATAACCTTGTTATCCTCATATGCCTCGTCTACGACAGGGCGCTAATACAAAAGATAAAGATGGTTTCTACAGAGCCAGGTAAAAAGAATATTTTATAAATAAAACTGTTCTCAAAAAAAATATGAGTGATGAGATATTAGACATATTCAATGAAATATGGGAAAAAATAGGTGAAGCACACATAGAAGAAGTCCATACAAAAGGGTTGTTACATCAAACATGTTCCTTAATGTTGTTTAAAGATGAAACTAAAAAAGAAATATTGATTCAACAACGTTCTTCTATTATGAGAACATTCCCATTTAAATGGCAAAATGCTGCGGGGGGTCATATTGAAGTTGGAAATACAATTCACAAAGGAATGTGGAAAGAAATTCAAGAAGAATTATTCGCTCATGGGAGAGTTCCTTCATTTTCTCTTCGTAAATTATCTGTATTTTATCACCAAGACTCATCTACAAATAAAGAAATCATGCATTTATTTGAAGGAATATATCCTGGACCTTTTGACATTGGAGATGAATTAGAAACAATTGAATGGATCTCTTGGGAAAAATTATTAGATGAATTAAAGAAAAACTCAGATAAATATACCCCTATAATGCATGCAATTATTGAAAAATATAAAAAAGAAAACTATGATATTCTAAAAAAAACTTCCCAATCCAGTCTGCTTTCCTTGACCCAATAATTCTTCTTCGGAATAACCCAACACTAATAAGATAGAACTCACAGCAGGAAGTAATTGATGATTCAAGTAATATTCTGGATCGTATTCTTTTACTTCTGAAGGGATGCCGGCTCGTTCACGTACTAGTCCACTTCCTTTTCCAATCACATATTCTACCATGGTTCCTGGTGGGACTGGTTCGCCTTTGGCAATCATTTGTTGTGCAACAATAACATGTGGTCCTTTGGAAGAATATTGTGAAATCTCACGTGTGATCTGTGTTTTTAATGTCAACTCAGAGATTGCAACATTGCCTTCACTCAATTCTTGGATTCGTTCTTTGACATAATCTACTGCTTCTTGTTCTTTATCTTGTAATACTAATTCTAAAAGATGTTTCTGTACGTTTCGCGCATATGGAGACCAATTTCTTCTCACAAATTCAAAACCTGTTATTTTCAATGAACCATCTTCACGCATCAAGGCATATTTTTTTTTCGCTCCTTTATCAGATCCTTTTGCTGCAACAAAAATCCCACGTGGAAAATGACCTTCATATTCTAGTTCCATTTCACCTGGAAGATCAAAGTTAACTTCATTCATGAATGCCATAGCATCGTCAATAATCTTTGTACCTAATACCAAGAAACATGAATCTGTATCTGCATAGATGACTTTGAATCCTTTTTCTTCTGCTTTTTTTATTGCTTGTTTGATGTAATGTCTCGCATACGCAGTTGTAGATGCTGCTGATTCTAAGGAATACCAACGTGCACCATAAAATCCTAAATATCCATAGAATGAGTTTGCAAGAATTTTTAATGTGTAGGATCGTGCTTCTAAGATTTTTGTATCTCTACCTTCTGATTTTTCTTTTTTAATGAAGTGTTTCAAGGACATTCTTCTTTTGATAATTTCACCAATAATGGAAGGTAAAAATTTCTTTTCTTTTTCACAAAACCAGAATTGTTCTCGTCCTGGTACTGTGTTGTGTTTACAACAGTTACAACATAATCCTTCTGGTCCAATATTGTGAGCTGAAATGATTGTAGGATATAATGAACGATAATCAAAGATGACAACATCTTTATAGAGGCCTGGCGTTGGTTCAAAAACGAATGCTCCTTGAACTTGTTCTGTCATACGTTGTTCCATTTCTCTTCCTGTTGCTTTATTTGGCGCAAGGATGTTTTGTTTTATCCCATGTTTCATGATGAAACTTTCAACAAGCCTTGAAAATCGCATGCGAATAACATCAAATGAAGGAAGTCCTACAATTTTTGTGAATTCTATAATGTCCGGCAAAAGTTGATGGCATAATTTATAGGTGAGATGTGCATCATGCAAGTTGTATTCACAAAAATCTACTAAATTTTCTGGTTCATTATCCCAGATGTGCGCAAGTTCATCTAAATTTACATCATGTTTTTTATGTCCAAGTAATTCTTCTGCAACTGCATTTAAGGAATAAGAATCTGTTTGTAAATTTCCACCAAAGATGTTACGTACGAATTTGAGAACATCAATATGTAACATACCTGAAATACTAACTTCACTATTTTTCATGCCTTGGTTCCCACGGATTTGTAATTCACTTTGATTTAAGCCAATATTCAAGTTAACATGATATTTTTCTGCCCTTGTATTTATGTAGGGGAAATCAAATCCATCTGAAAA
>JABMOA010000019.1 GCA_013204355.1 Candidatus Woesearchaeota archaeon
GTTACTTGATAAGATAGAACTAGAAAATTCAACAATTACTCGACATTCAGATTCAAGTGGTATTGATGGAGATGTTTCAGACATAACTATTGAAAATATATCATCTGACCAAAAATTAAATCTATCAATAAAACATAATCATATGGCCCTAAAACATCAAAGACCGGCCTCAACACCTCAACAATTGGGTATCCCTAAGAAGTCAAATGAAGATTTATTATTTAGGATAAAGTATAAAACAATATTTGAAAATTTTAATCAAGAATCAATAAAATTAAATCCCAAAGTTTTATTATATAGTGATGTTGTTGAGATTATACCCATCTCACTTTACACTCCAATGTGTAATTTAGTTTCAGATTTTATTAACTCATTTGGAAATGATAAGTATAAATCAAATAATTATATGAGATTTATTATCGGTAATACAAATTTTACTAAAATAATTGTAAATGAAAAGGATATAAATTTATATAAATTCCAAGACCTACCAGATTCAAATTCAATGAGTTCAAAGGTTATTGGTGATAAAAATATACTTGTTGATTTTCACAACGGAATAAAGGTAATGATGAGAATTCATACGGCCTCATCAAGATTTAAAACAAATAGTTTAAAGTTTGATACTCAACCTTACGAACTGAATATTCCTATGGAAAGTATTATCTTATCTTAACGTAATCTAAACCTTTAATCCCTTTTCTACTCAAAAACTCATCTACACTTTTACCATCCTTCACTATTTGAGTTAACTCTTTGATTATATTCCCTTCAACAAGTTTTTTAACCACGGATTGAATCTGTTTTTTCTCTTCAACATATTGAGATTTTAACTTACTGAACTTATCAGTTTCGTAAATCTCATTCAGTCTTTCCTTCAATACCTTATCTGTACCTATGTAGATATTCTTAATCTTCTTCTTCATTCTCATCGTAATACTCCAACTATTATTACGATGATAATAAACACCCCCAGATTCATTTTTCTTATCCCCTTTCATTTTACCACTATAAGTGATTGAAATGGTTGGAATGAAAGTGTCGTGGAATTCGAATAGTCCGTTATACTTTTCGGTTCTATCCAACTTCATCTCTTTCAATTCCTCTTTAATTGTCCCTAACTCAATCATCATCTTGTCAATCCTCTTTTCTCTCTTCTTGATATTGGAGACGAGGGTTTGATACTCATTTTTTTGAACCCGAATGTGGTCAGGGAGTAAATCATAGGATTCCTCTTCAATATACCTTAATCGGAAGTTTCTTAAATTCTTCATAGACAAAAAGATTACCATACAAAGATGTCTAAAACTTCTGTATGGTACAAATATTTAATCGGATTAAGTAAGACTCTATTTGACGGGATTCTACCATACATTTTCCGTAAACGGAATGTATGTAAAGTATTTTCGACTATTTGACGATTTTCTACCATACACTGTTATAAAATTTTATCTATGGTACATTATTTACCATTATTACATAGATGTCGGAAGTGAAATCAACCCAAGGAAAAATATTCTACCATACAAAGATTGAAAATATTACCTATGGTATATCACTTCCGACCTTTACAATAGAGATTGAGAGTTGGTTAATCCTCTCCCCAACAAACAATCCAATAAATAATCAATGAGAGGAAAATCTAAATTTTAAACAAAATGAAAATTTTAAAAAAGAAAAAACTTTATCACGTGACACCTATCGAAAATCGAATTTCAATTATGAGGTATGGATTAATAGATGACGTTAGAGAAATGGGGGTTTACTTTTCAGATGATGATGATTCATCGGTTGAATGGGTAATGAAAAGAACAGAAGGAAAGAACGGATTTAGACCAAAACAACTTTTACTATGTTCTGTGGAATTTGATGAAAATGACCCTAAACTTTTTAGGTCATTAAAAGGAAAAGGTATTGAAGATACTTTGATTGAATGTAAAAGTTACTTCTATCAAAATCATATAACCCCCGAAAAAATATTCTTTGAATTAGTAGAAATTCAAAATGAAAATGAATGGGATTATTATGAAA
>JABMOA010000020.1 GCA_013204355.1 Candidatus Woesearchaeota archaeon
AAACCCTAACCACTTCTGTTCTTTGAAAAATAATTCATCTAAAACATTCGTTGGATTCAACATTCCTTTAAGATCCATCTCAACAGTTTTAACACGAAAGAGATCGTTGTCTTTTTCTAATGTTTTTAAGAAGGTTATGAAAGAGTTTAGTTGCATGTATAAGATTATGTTTTAATCAATTAAAAAGATTTATATTGTGTAAACAATTGATAGCAATATGACTGATTATGACAAGATAGCAAAACATTTTCTTGAAAGAAGGGCTGACAAATCTCGTTTTGATTATAATAGAGATATAGAAGTTCCCGCAATGGTCAAACTTATTGGTAATGTTAAAAATAAAGTTATTCTTGATTTAGGTTGTGGCTTTGGAGATCATTCATTAAAATTATCAAAAAAAGGTGCAAAAAAAATAATTGGTATTGATTTAAGTAAAGAATTGATTAAATTTGCCAATGAACAAAATATTTCTAATTGTAAATTTGAAGTTGGGAATATAGATCAAAAATTAAAATTTCCACATAATTATTTTGATATAGTTATTTCAGGTTTAGCTATACATTATATTAAAAACATTAATCAATTGTTTAAAGAAGTTAAACGTGTCTTAAAGAAAAATGGAACTTTTGTTTTTTCTACTGGTCATCCAATCTTTGATTTAATTAATCAAACTCCAAAACTTAAGAATGAAATGAAGGCTTTAGGAACGAGAAGAATTATTGATGGTAATTACTTTGATGAAAGTCAAAAAATTTCTGACTTAGGTTCTATTGGAAAAGTTAAGATGTATAGTTATACTTTTGAAACTTTTATTAAATCAGGATTAAACAATGGTTTTGAATTGATAGATTATGTAGATGCAAAACCCGTTCAAGGTTCTAAGAAATATGATTCTGAAAAATATAAATTAACAACAACCTTACCAACTTTTATATTATTTAAATTTAAGAAAAAATAAAAAAATTAAGCATTCCATCCGCTGGAAGCTAAACGATTCTTTGCAGGTGCTTGGGATCGTCCAAAGCTACTTCCTGAACTGTTGTTACCTTTGTAACCACCACTAGAACTTCCACGATGCTGATGATCTTGTTTATCACCGAATCGTTTCTTTACACCAGTTTCAAATCGTAAAGGTGTGAATGATTCTTTAGGAAGTAATATTGCTGGAATGTTATACCTTCGCATGATTTGATCAAAAGTATCATGATCTCTTTCACTTAATAATGTGAATGCTATTCCTTCTGCGCCTGCTCGTGCAGTTCGTCCAACTCTGTGGATGTATTCCTGTGGATCTTGTGATAAATCGTAGTTGAATACATGTGTTACATCTTGGATATCTAAACCACGTGCAGCTACTGCAGATGCAATCAGAATTTTAGGTTTACCTTTATTGAATCCATCAATTACTCTTTGACGTTTATTCTGAGATAATTTTCCATGAATCATTTCAGCACGAATATTTTGATGTCTTAAATTTTTATAGATTAATTCAACAGTTGAACGTGAACTACAGAAAATCATCACTCTATCAGTTTCTTCCTTCTTCAATAAATGAACAAGTAATGAAAACTTTTCATGATGGGAAATTTCATAGTAATACTGTTTCAACAAATCTTTCTCAACATGTAATGCGGATTCTGCCGTAACAGGATCTTTCATATGTGTCTTTTTTATATGTTCAATTTCACCTGAAATGGTTGCACCAAAAAGAATGATTTGTCTATCCTTTGGCATTGGTTGAATGATTCTTTCAATATCTTCAATGAAACCCATTTCTACCATCTTGTCCGCTTCATCTAAAACAAATGTTGATATTTTATTAAGTTTCAAGAATCCTTTTTCCATAATATCTAAAACTCTTCCTGGTGTTCCAACCATAATTTCAGAAGTTTTTAAACTTTCAATTTGTGGTTCATATGCAACACCACCATAAACGGTACATACTTTTAATTCTGTGTATTTTCCCCATTTAATTAACTCACGTGATATTTGAACTGCTAATTCTCGTGTTGGTGTTAAAATTACTGCTTGAAGTCCTTGTGACTTCTGTACTTTTTCAAGAATAGGAATTCCAAATGCTGCTGTTTTACCAGAACCAGTTCTACTCATTCCAATAAGATCTTTTCCTTCATGGATTGCAGGTATTGACTGTTCTTGAATGTTTGTAGGATTATAGAGATTTTCATCTTCTAACGCCTTCACTATCTCAGGTTTTACACCTAAATCTGTAAATCTTTTCATATTATTTCTCCATTGGAGTACGCATGTATTAAGTAACGTGCTTGAATTTTTTAATGATGAAACTTAATACTAATCTTTGTAAAGTGAAACAGAATAAGTATGGTGGCTCTCTGTCTCTGCCCATCCAATTAATATCATCTATTTAGGTAAAGAGTTTATAAATGTTCTGGTGAATTTAATAAAGTTTTTAAATGAATAAATTATTTTAAATATATATTAAAAAAGAGGTGTTTATTATGAAAAAATTAAGTGTGTTATTTGTAATATTAATTATGGTAATAAGTTTGTTTGCGTTGACGAGTGTTCTTGCTGATCAGGATGAATCTAGTAGTTCTGATGGTGGAGGAGATTCTTCAGGATCTAGTAGTGGTGGAAGCTCATCTAGTGGGAAATCTTCGGGAGGTTCTTCTGATTCAAGTAAGAGTTCAAGCAGTGATTCTAAAAGTAAGAGTTCATCTAATTCTAAAGAGAGTTCAAGTGATGATACAAGTTCTTCTAATATAATAGGACAAGCCATTTCAAAAGGTGATGATAAAACAGAAACTAATGATAATGATAAATTCGAGTCTAAAACAGAAATTAAAGGTGATGATCAATCTGAATCTAAGGATGATGATAAAGAAAAAACAACAACAACTATTATTGATGATGATGGAAATAAAGTTGAAATAAAAACAGAAACTAAAGTTGAAGATGGAAAAACTAAAATTGAAGAAAAACGAACATTTATTGATGAAAATGGAAATAAAGTTGAAGTTAAAACTAAATCTGAGACTAAAGATGGTGAAACAAAAACTGTTGTTGAAAGGGAAGTCATAAATCAAAATGGTGTAAAAATAACTATTAAGACTAAAACTAAACTTAAAGATGGTAAAGAAGAAGTGAAACTATCAATCAAAGTAAAAGGTGTTGAGGTAACAACTAAATTATCAGTTAAAGAAAAAACACAAAATGGTGAAACTTCATTGGTTGCAAAATTATCAACAGGTGCTGATCAAAATATATTAGTATTACCTGATGAGGCGTTATTAAAAGCATTTGAAGAACTTCAAGCTACAAATCAATTTACATTTGAACTTAAGGAAGTTGGTGAAGGAGAAAAAACTAAAGCTGTCTTTTCTGCTACAGCAACACAATCTGGAAAATTATTTGGAATTTTTAATACTAATGTTAATTTAGAAACATTAATTGATACAACTACTGGTGAGATTATTGAGACACAAAGACCATGGTGGGCATTTTTAGTAGTTGGAGAATATAAATCAACTGTATGTCATGTTAAGGATTCTATCCATGTAGTATCACAATCTGTTCTTATTACAGATGTAAAATCACATTTGTCTCATGGTGATAATATTGGTGAGTGTAGTGCTTCATGTGGTGATGGTGTCATTGTTGGTGGAATTGAATCATGTGAAATTGGTGATTCAAAGACTTGTACTACTGCTGATGGTTATGCGGGATCAGAAGGTTGTACTAGTACTTGTGATGCTTTTGATTCATGTGCGAGTATAGAATCTTGTGGGGATAATGTTGTGAATGGCTTTGAGAAATGTGATGATGGTAATCTTTTAGCAAATGATGGGTGTAGTGCTTCTTGTCAAGTAGAAATTATTTCACCACCAATCACAACTCCAGTAGTTAATGCAACAGTTTAATTTTTTTTTTTTTTTTAAGTTCTCACATTCTAAAATTTTTGAGAAATATTTAAATTAAAAAGAAAGATTATATGACTAAATTTTATATTGAA